>JAYZHY010000070.1:0-2704 GCA_036166115.1 Pseudomonadota bacterium
GCCTCTATGATATTTTTTACTTGCTGTGGCGGTTTAAGGAAAAACATCATGGCTGTTTTTTTGTTTATTGCATTAAAGAGAGCTGTTTCTGATTCTACTTCGATTAATTTCCCGCCAGCGACAGTCAAGGCTTTATCATAGGTATAACGATGTTTTTTCTGAATTATTATTTCATCTCGAATGCCACGTGTGTCTGGCAATTGCCTCATTTTCTCCTCGTCCCCCAGTGTCATGCAAGCAGCGGTACCTAGAACAATTGAGGCGGTTGCGCCAGAGGTAACCATGGCAGATTCCGCGCCGGTCAATCGAGCAATCTTATTTCCTACAGCGTTATGCAATTCTCTTATTTTAACTTTGTTAACTGCTGCATAACGCATGGCATTGATCGTATCTTCCCTCATCTTTGCACCTCCGAATACAGAGTATGCTCCTGCCGCATTTATGAAAGGATTGATACCGAGTTCTTTGTAATAATCACGTTTTACTATATTTGACTCTGTTTTAACGGCATTTTGGGCGTGAGTTTTGTTTTGACTAAATAAAGTCAACGGTACTATGCCAGCAAATGTTTTTAATAAAGAGCGCCTAATGGTCATGTTTGTAATCCATTATTTTAAATTACATGGGTTTGAAATATTCGTTTGATACTGTCTGTTACAATTATTGATTCATCTTTATTGAGCATTGTTGCAGTAAGATGGATTTGCCCGTCAGATAAAAACAATGCTCTAATTTCAATTGATGGCTTATTGTTTCTTAGCTCCGTTTTCATTTCATCTGGTGTGATTTGGTAGCGTTTGTCCCAGCTTATTTCCAAGTAGGGTTCTCTAGCCTCATCATTTGGTTCATGCAGAGTGATATATGTGCCAGCTATTTTGGACAGTTGGGTTGCCATGGATTTAACCAATCCCGATTGCCGTCGATATTCTTTATCCTCGTCATATTTTAGGCTGGTTTCTACTGCCACCATCATTCCTAGGTATTCTTCTGGGGCAACCTTCATGCTTCTTCCATAAGCACGATGATTGGGAGAGCCATGGGCTCTGGCGTAACCCACTAGATCTTCTCTTCCAAGCAACAATCCGGCACTGTAGGGTCCGCGTAAACCCTTTCCCCCCGAATAGCAAATTAAATCAAAGCCGCGGTTCACGGTTGTTTGAATCCTTTTTACTGGTGGTACTGTGGTTGCAGCATCACACATGATTGGGATTTGATGTTTCTTGGCTATATTTATGTAAGCATCAATGTCGGTATTTTTAGTGTCTGGACGGTTGAGCAAATAAAAACACATTGCTGTTTTTTTATTGATAGCATTTGGCAGCTCATTTAAATTATTTATTTGTATTAATTTTGCACCAGGAGCTCGAATTGATCGATCATAGAGATAGCGCTGACTTTTCAAGATGATTACTTCATTTGCCATATTGGAAGTATTTGGCAATAATTCATTCTTTTTTGGATCTCCCAATGTCATGCACGCTGCGGTACCAAGCATAATTGCGCCAGTAGCTCCTGAGGTAACCATGGCAGCCTCTGAGCCAAGCATGCTTGCAATACGTTTTCCTACGGCGTCATGCAGTTCTGGCATTTTGGCTTTGTTCCTAATTGCATAGTCCATCGCATCCAAGACTTCGGGCCACATTTTTGCTCCACCAAGCGAAGAATAAGGCCCAATTGCATTGATGAATGGCTCAACACCTAATTCTTTAAAATAGTTTGGAATTTGTGGTTCATTTGTATCAGCAACAATGGTGTTCAACGAAACATAGCTAAGTGGACTGATAATTCCGAGACCACGAATAAAGTTACGTCTACTAGTTTTTATTTTCATATTTATTTGTTAATTTTTCTTAGGGTTGCTGTAATACCTATACCCACTAACGCAATAATAGTCAAAAATAAGAAATAGTTTTGGTGCCCTGTTAAACCAGGATTAGCATCCAGTATTCTGCCTGAGATTGATCCAAAAAATATTTCTGGAGTAAACCCGATAAACGAGACAATGCCTACTGCGGTTCCAGTAATATAATGTTTTGTCCTAGTTTCTTGAATCAAAGCAAAATAGATTCCTCTAATCGCGAAAACTAAAAAGAAAGTAACAAAAATATTTATTATTATAATTGCCGGAAAAGAAACCACTCCGTCAAATATTGCGAGCATACCAAATAGAAAAACAAGCGCTGTAAATAAAAAAAGAATTACGCGGCTGCTGACCCAACGATCCGCAAAAACTCCTGCAAGGATGGCGGCAACAGGGCGCGTTAAAGAACCATAGGTGAATAATTTTGCGGCATTAACTTCATTCATGCCTAAAATTTCATGGGCATACAAAGTAGTATTATCCAGTCCTTTATAGGTTGAGTATGCGCATACAATAATTCCTGCATTAAGCCATACTAATCGGTTTTTGAGGACATTCTTTAGATTATGAAATGTACTGGTTTGTCCTTTTGAATTAACATGTTTCTGACTTTCTGGGAGAAAAAACCACACTAGAATTCCAATTAGTGCTGTTAAAATAGAATACAGCCATATTATCGCTTTAAAACCATGTAATCTTTCTATTTCGCTGGCGGAATTAATTTCAATCGGTAAGAATGCTGTATAAATAAGGATTGCTGCCATTGATACTATGGTAGCCAACAAACCTCTTCCTCCGTCAAGGATCCCAAAAGCTTTGCCTTGAGAATAATCACCACCCCAT
>JAYZHY010000071.1:0-10215 GCA_036166115.1 Pseudomonadota bacterium
CCAATCCAGAATATTTTACCTTTGCCATCACAATATCTTCCATGGTTTCACCTGGAATTGAATTGGGAATTAATCTCCTAACAAGAGATCTAGCAATCCCAGCATTGCCATCAGGGAAATGAAAAATGTAGGGCTCTTCTCGTTCATGGGATTTTTCATTAGATCCTACATAACCTTCACCTGCATCGGATTCTTGTAGATTAAAATCAAGATATTGTGTTCCAGGCATACCCGAATGATATGCCTCCATAGTTGATAAGGCATCCCAACCTACGCCCCAAAAGCCTTTTTGTGTGTCCCTGTATATCTGCACCACTTCCTCAGAAATTTTTAAGTGCTTCCGCAAAAAGTCACTGTAACTGGTATTTTTTAAGAAATTTATTTTTTCCACTTGAGAATCAATACTTTGAAGGTAATCAGTCTTGTCTTTTAATAGATTATATAAAGCAGCTTTTGAATCCTTGGAAATTGGGTATTTATTTATTATCTTTATTGCCTCATTATCATCATCAGAGATATTTTTTCTAAGAATATCTTCTTTTGTGACGTCTTTTCCATAAACATCGCCACTAAAATAAATACCACGTTTTAGGTCGTTACGTTTAGAGAAACCTTGATCAAAATAATCATAAAATCTTTCTGTATGAATATTTACATCCTTGAGTAATTGTTTTGCAACGGTTGAGTATCCACTTGGTGTGTCAATAGATTGACTGCCTCCATAACATATCAATTGTTCTCCATCGACATTAAATTCGTTCCTTCTTGCGTGACCACCAAAGTCATCATGATTTTCAAGAATCAATATCTTTGCATCATTGCCATAACGCTGCTGAAAAAAATGAGCCGCAGAAAGTCCAGATATGCCACCGCCAACTACAACTAAATCATAATCATCATCAGTCTGCCGTTGAGGTTCATCGAATTTTACTCCGCCCCAAGCAGCAGCATGAGCCACCTCAAAGGATCCAGGGTTACTCCCTCTCATTCCCATCATGGCCGGTGGATATTGTTCGTGTTTTATTAGAGCTTCTTCATTTGCTAGGATCTCTAAGGGGGAAAAATTACCGCCAGCTGCAAGGCTTACCGCAAAACCATTAATAAAATCACGTCTTGTAATATCAAACTTTTTACTCAATTATTTCAATTTCCTCTTCTAAGCCAGTAATTCTTTCAGTCGGAACCACATCATACCTAATGCTAACGCTGGATTAGCAAACCATAATCCACCGGGTAACCTAAGGTGCTTTATTTTATCAAAAACATCAAAACGTTCTGTGTCACCAGCTATTGCATCTGCAATCACATTTCCAGCTATGTGCGCCGGACACAACCCATGACCGGAATACCCTTGAACGTAATAGGTATTGTTTTCAATTCGGCCCATTTGTGGGATTCGGTTAATGCTTATACCAAGGTATCCACCCCATTCATAATCAACTTTTTTATCGATAAGCTGAGGGAAAGCTCGATTCATTTTTGGCTTTAAAACCCCAGTAATACTTTTTGGATCCCTTCCTGAGTAATTGCAAAGACCTCCAAATAACATCCTTCTATCTGCAGAAAGCCTAAAATAATCCAGACCAACACGTTGATCACAAACCGCCATATTCGATGGCAATAGCTCATTCGCAAGTGACTCAGATAAAGGTTCTGTAGCAATAATATAACTGCCGGAAGGAATAACAGCACCTGCAAGTTTAGGTTCGGTTTTACCTAAATAGGCGTTACCTGCAATAATAACTTTTTTTGCATGCATAACCCCTTGTTCCGTATACAATTTTGGTTTTTCTCCATGCTCAATTTTATGAACACGACTTTGTTCAAATATCATTCCGCCTTGCTCAGTAACTGCTCGAGCTTCTCCTATACAGAGATTTATTGGATGGAGGTGACCATTACCATAATTGACTACACCAGCAATATATCGTTCGGAGCCAATATGTTCATGCAGCCTTTCTTTAGGGATAAATTCCATTTTATGCGGATAATTATTTTTTTCTTTTTCTTCAATCCACTCATGAAAATCGTCAATATCACCCTGATTCATAGCCACATCAAGAAACCCAAATCTTAGATCACAATCGATTGAGTATTTTTTGATCCTTTCGAGCACTAAATCTCTACATTCTATGCCCATCTGATAAGCAATTTGAGTACCTTTTTTTCCGATTTTCTTTTCTAATTTATACAAATCATTCACAAAACCATCAATCAATTGTCCGCCATTTCTTCCAGAAGCACCCCAGCTGATTCTATTTGCCTCAACAATAGCAACTTTATAGCCGTGTTGAATTAAACGAAGCGCAGCCGATACACCAGTGAAACCGCCACCCAAAATAGCCACATCGCATTGATGCTCACCTTTCAATACTGGATAGTCTGTTTGCCAATTTTTTGAAGCTGCATAATACGAACTGGTGTGTTCCGTTGTTTCTAGCATCAATAATTTCCTTTATTGAAACTCTGGTTTACTGGCGAAAACCGAAATCATCTCCATGGCAATATGCGCACCAGCCAATGCAGTAATCTCGCCCACATCATAAGCAGGTGCCACCTCAACCAAATCCATGCCAATTAAATTTATACCAGATAAACCACGAATAATACTCATAGCTTGATGTGACGTTAAACCTCCACAAACAGGTGTTCCAGTTCCCGGGGCATAACTTGGATCAAGGCAATCAATATCAAAAGTCATATAAACCGGTCTTTCGCCAACAAATTGTCGTGCTTTTTTTACAACAGCTTCTATCCCATGCTCATGCACCCAAGGTGCATCCAAAATATTAAAGCCCATGGTATCTGGATTTTCTGTTCTAATGCCTATTTGAACAGAATGCTTTGGATCAACAATTCCCTCTTTGGCGGCATGATAAAACATTGTCCCGTGATCTATCCTGCCATCTTCTTCGTCTGGTTCGAGTCCTTCTCCTGTCTCCCATGTATCCGTGTGGGCATCAAAATGAATTAATGAGATGGGTTCTTTAATTTTTTTTGAGTAGGCTTGCAAGACTGGGTAACTAATAAAATGATCGCCACCAATGCTAAACACTCCTGGCCCTTGATTAATTATCAAGGAAATATGCGTTTCAATTTCATCCGGCACTGATTCGGGTACACCAAAATCAAAATGACAATCACCAAAATCTACCATTGCCAAACGATCAACCGGATTAAAATCGAGGCCGTAAGGTTTTTCCCACGCCATAATAGTCGAAGCCAACCTAATTGCTCGTGGTCCAAATCTTGCTCCAGGCCGATTTGTTGTGGCTGTATCTAAAGGTATCCCAGTAACCGCCAGATCAACACCTTGCAGATCTTTTGATGCTTTGCGACGGTAGAACGTGGTTGTCCCTGAGTATGTGGGTTCCAAAACCATGCCATACAAGTCAGATCGATCGTTTGTTTTTACTTTCTTTTCACTCATTGAGTTTCCTTTTATTAACCATCTAATCACTCATAACAGATTGAGTATGATCAAGACATTGCCATGCTTTCTCGATCAACTCATTTACTTCATCTTTAGTTATAATTAGTGGCGGTGCCGTGACAATGGTGTCACCGACCGCGCGCATAACAAGTCCGTTGTTAACTGCATAATCACGAAAAGTTGTGCCAGCCGTGCTCTTATCATCAAATCTCTCAAAAGATTCTTTATTTGAGACCAACTCCATTGCCCCCATAAGACCAACCATCCTGGTTTCTCCAACAATGGGGTGCGCTACTAGAGATTGCCATTTCTCTTGCATGTATGGACCAATTTTATTTTTTGTACGTTCAATCAAATTTTCATCTTTTAATATACGAATATTTTCTATTGCCACAGCACATGAAGCTGGGTGGCCAGAGTAAGTGAACCCATGTGTAAATTCACCTCCCTTATCGACCAGACTTTCGGCTACTCTGTCGCCAACCATAACCCCTCCCAATGGGATGTAACCAGAAGTCACACCTTTAGCAAAAGTCATTAGATCCGGTTTCACTTTAAAATAATCCGCGCCAAACCATTCCCCCAAACGTCCAAAACCGCATATCACTTCATCAGTGATCATTAATATTCCATAGTGATTACAAATTCGTTCTATTTCAGGCCAATATGTATCAGGTGGAATGATCACGCCACCAGCTCCTTGGATCGGCTCCCCTACAAACGCGGCAACATTCTCGGCACCAAGCTCAATTATCTTTTCCTCGAGTTGAGAAGCTACTTTGAGCCCAAACTCATCAATAGAAAGTGATCGATCAGACCCAAACCAGTATGGCTGATCAATATGCTCAATGTCCGGTAATAAAGGGCCGCCCTGTGCGTGCATTGATTTCATTCCGCCAAGACTGACGCCAGCAATCGTAGAACCATGGTATGCATTCTTTCTTGCAATAATGGTTTTACGCTGCGGTTGCTTCAAAACTTCCCAGTAACGCCTGACAATTCTGATCATTGTGTCAATCGATTCGGATCCAGAGCTCGTATAAAACACTCGATTGAATTGAGTTTGGGTTATTTCTTTGAGATTCTGCGCCAACTCAATTGATGGGGGATTGGCGCACTGAAAGAAACTATTATAATAAGGCAATTCATTTAATTGCGAAGCTGCCGTCTCAGCCAAATTTTTTCTTCCATACCCGACATTAACGCACCAAAGACCGGACATCGCATCCAAAATCTCATTGCCCTCAACATCATATATATAGACACCTTGAGCTTTGGTTATGATGCGGCTTTTCTTTTCACCTAAATCCTTATGATCAGTAAAGGGGTGAAGATAATGATCACGATCAAGTGACTGCCAATCTGCTTTTGAACGCCCATCTATAAGTGACATATTTTACTCCTGTGCAATCATTTAGTAAGTGATTGTTTTGTCAACTCATATTAGTAAAAGATAACCATGCTTGTCTCGTGGCTTTTCATATAATGATGTGGTATTTCATATTATGGTTACACATTTAACATTAAATGCTCTCTTTCCCATGGAGTGATTATTTCTTGAAATTGTTCGTATTCTTTTTGTTTTATGCCCGTATACATATCTACAAAAGAATCGCCAAGAACTTTGCGCATTGCGCTGCTTGATGAAAATGTATCAATTGAAACGTACATGTGTCGATGCAACCCAAAAGGCAACTCGTAAGCACTGCCCTCTATTGCATCTCTTGGAGAGAGCTTCTCCATCATACCTAAATACCCACAAGCCAAGGTTGCCGCCAAAACCAGATAAGGATTTACGTCAGAACCTCCTAATCGGTTTTCAACTCGTCTATTTGCGGGTTCACAATCTGGAATTCTGAGACCAACACTTCTGTTATCTACCGCCCACTCCAGATTAACTGGTGATGACCAATAACTCAAAAAACGTCGGTAAGAATTCGCATACGGCGCAAAGATCAATAATGCCTCAGGCATGTATCTTTGTAGCCCACCTATGTAGTGCATGAATTTCTCGTTCTCTGATCCATTTTTATTGGTAAAAATATTGGTGCCATCTTCATGCATGATACTTTGATGGATGTGCATTGCACTGCCAGCTTCACCTGTAATCGGCCGAGCCATAAAGGTAGCATGCATACCATGCAAAATAGCCGCTTCCCTAACCGTGCGTTTAAAACGAAATACCTGATCTGCCAGTGACAATGCATCACCGTGTACAAAATTAATCTCTAATTGTGATGGCCCCATCTCTTGTGAAAGATTATCAATCGATATTCCCTGAACTTCACTAAATTCATAAACTTGATTGATGAATGGATCAAAGTTATTCATTGCGTCCAAACTGTATGGCTGTTTCGTAGTATCCGTCCTTCCTAATCTTCCTTGAGGTGGTTCGACCTCAACATTAAAATCTGTAGAGGGATTGAGTAAATAAAATTCTGCTTCAGGAGCCACTACAGGCTCCCATCCTTGTTCTTTATAGAGTTTTAAAACATTTTGTAAAACTCTTCTGGGTGATGCTTGAACCTCTTGACCATCCTTTGTGTAACCATCAAAAATAACCGATGCGGTAGGCAACTCCATCCATGGAACAGGGCAAATGGTTTCAGGATCTGGAACCAATAACATATCCCGATCTTCAATATTCTCATCACTTTCATAATAGTTACCAGTAAAGGTTTGTCCAAAAATTGCTTCTGGCATTTTCATCACACCTTCACCAAAGCTCGATGCGGGAATCATTTTTCCTCTCGCAGCACCAGCCATGTCCGGCACCAATACCTCTAGATCTTCTATTTTATGCTCTGCAAACCAATCATGAAAAATATTTTCTTTGCTCACTTAAAAATCCAATGTTTTATGTTTGTTAATTGTAATTATACGTCACTTTTGTTGAGCGTACTCGCGGCATGCATCACCAAAAGCCTTAAAAAGAGATAATGACAAAGGGTTCTCCAGTACTTTCCATTCGGGATGCCATTGAACGGCATATGCGAAACCGCTCACATCATTTACCCTAAAGGCTTCGACTGTCCCATCTTCAGCCACTGCCTCTATGGAAACACCGGCAGCGATTTGATTGACTCCCTGGCCATGAAGCGAATTCACGCTTGCAGTTTTTTGACCCACAAAATTTTGTAGCAAACTGCCTTCCATTATCGATATATCATGTGCCGGTCCATATTGCTTCTCGATCGGATCATCCTTGTTTTCTCGGTGATCTAAGTACCCCTCAACTTCGTGTAAATGTTGATGCAATGTACCGCCTAACAATACATTTAATTCTTGAAACCCTCTGCAAACAGCAAAAACCGGGATGCCAGCATCTAAAGCTTTCCGTGCCAATGAAAAAACCGTCGCATCACGCTCAGGATCATGCAATGTTCCAGGCCGGCTTGGCTCACCTTGATAATGATGTGGCTCAATATCAGAAATACTTCCAGTGAGAAATAAGCCGTCTATCCTTTCTAATAGATCATCAAGCATATCGTCATCACCAGATGCTGGTACCACCCATGGTAAACCGCCAGATGCATCTTTGAGTGCAGTGATATATTTCTCGCCAACCATATGAAATGGATGAATGCCGATCAGTCTTCTGTCTGCTGGTACAGCAATAACTGGTTTAATACTCATAATTTGGCTACTAAAACTTAAAATCCTTTGTTGAAGAAGTTGCTAACAATCAATATCACGGCTTTCTAAAAAGAAAAGTAAATCGATCTGTGTTTCCTGTTACCGATTTACGCCCTACTTCGTATCGCAACTCATCATCAGGCTTATAATGAAGACCCGAAAAGTCTACAAATTCAAATCCAATATCCAACAACTCTTTGATTATTTCGACTGGATCAGCTCTTCGCCAAACTTCATTTGTCATTGGTTGCATGTGGCGTCGTGTATGATCTATAACCCCATACAATCCTCCTGATTTCAGTGCATCAAAAGTAGCTTGGTTGATCGCATTTCTACCAGCCACGTTAAAATTATGCATATTCCTAAATGTGACCACTAAATCCAAATTGGTTACACCAAAAGAAAAAGAATCCAGTGTATTAAGTCTGCCCTCTCCGCTTCTTCTTGGGGTAGGCGCGGCAATTACTTTAACGTGTTTAAAGCCATCTTGGGATAGCAATCCAGATTTTAAACGATCCGCCCAAATTGATACATACAATTCACCATTGTCCTTAAGCACCGGAGCCAATATTTTTGTGTACCAACCACCTGCAGGAATCAGTTCAAGTACTCGCATGTCATCTGTTAGTTGAAAGAAATTCAATGTCTCCAACGGTCTTCTATTTCTATCTCTGGCAATTTCAGCTTCAGTTCTTACTTTTGCCTGCATGGCAGCTTTAACTTTCTCTTCAATACCATTATCTTGAGCAGGCGCAGATATACCAAACAAAACAGTTAAAAAAAATACAAAAAATCGATACATTTTATCCTCCAAAAACACTTTTTATAATTAAAAAGATTCTACCTCAAGCAGAATGAATCTTCATTGAAATATGACATCATGAGTACTAATCTAGGTTAGGTGATTCAAAAATATCCATCAATGCGCTGTTTTGCCAAAATAATTCAGAATCCCAATCAGTATCACACCACCCAATAAAATTGAAATGATTGGTGATAAACCATAAGCACCTGGAACAGTTCCAATAATGATTGCCACAAAACCCACCAACAATGCATAAGGCATTTGAGTTCGAACATGTTCAATATGATCGCAACCACTGGCCATTGAAGACAATACTGTGGTGTCTGATATTGGTGAACAATGATCGCCCCATACCGCACCTGCAAGATTACATGCAATCGCTGAATACAAAATGTGCATATGCTCAGGAGTGGCCATGCCGTTTACTTGCATAACTGCCCAACATAAAGGCACTACCAAGGGCATAAGAATACCTAATGTTCCCCAGCTGGTTCCAGTTGTAAATGCAGTAATCGCAGAAAGAACAAAAACCGTAGCCGGTACCATCTGAGCAGGCAATGAATCAGCGAGTATCGATACCAAATAGTCTGCCGTATGCAGTGCCATACTAATGTCTGAAAGTGCCCAAGCTAAAATTAAGACAATCATGGCAAACAGCATTGCTCTTACCCCTCCAAACCAAGCATCCACGGTCTCATGGGTGGTTAATATCTTTTGCGATATGGTCATTATTGCTGCCGTCATAGCACCAAGTAGAGAAGCCCAAAGCATGGCAACATAAGAATTTGCCGAGCCAATAATATCTGTTAAGTTTTCACCTTCACCCGTTATATAAAGCCCTGCCAGAAGTGAAACTATCAGCACAATTATTGGGATGAACGCATTGATGGCGCGCATCTTCACACCGGCCTTAGGTTCTAAATTGTCCCCTTGTATGGCCGGCGTATCCATTGAATTAATTGGGGACACTTGACCATTCCTTGCTCTCACTTCGGCCGCATACATTGGACCCATGTCCTTACCTGTATACGCGACAGTAAAAACAAAAATAATCGCCAAAATTGGATAAAAGCTATATGGAATGGAATGCAAAAAAACAGTGTATGCAGGCTCAGTCAACTCAGGTATACCGCTCAAAGCGGCATCAATTAATCCGACTTCATAGCCGATCCAAGTTGTGATTAAAGCCAAGCAAACAACTGGTGCTGCAGTTGAATCCACAATATATGCCAGTTTTTCTCGAGATATCTTTAAATGATCGGTCAGAGGTCTGGCCGTATTACCTACTACCAAAGTATTACTGTAATCATCAAAGAAGATCATTAAGCCCATCAACCAAACAGATACCTGGCCGCCGATTGCAGTTTTTGCTCTACTGACCAATAGCATAACAATGCTATTCATACCACCGTTTCTGGTAATGATCCCAACCATTCCGCCAATCATCATCGAAAATAATATAATTGCAGCATGATCCTCATTGGAAAGAGCTCTCACAACATAAACTTGGAAACCGTTCAACAGTCCCTGAAAAATACCAGCAGGTGAAAACGAAATTAACGCCGCCGCCCCAAACCAAATACCAGCAATTAAGGCAGGTATCACATTACGCAGCAATAATGCCATCAAAATTGCCAGCAATGGCGGCACAATTGAAATCCAGCCAGGGATAACTCTTAAATTAAAGATACTCGAATCTGATCCAGCTTGCGTGATCAATACTTCATGTGTGCCGGATGAGGTAAATTCAGCCATAAATGTAACATGACCATATTGGTCTGCAATGCCATTTAAATTTTTGCCATCAAAATGAATCTCGATTGATTCTTTTTCTGCGATATCCGAAATCTTGATCTCTGCTGCCACATTACTTAACGCGACTTGTGGCATTTCTATTTCTATAGCTTGCGAAGAAATAGAAATAAACAAGAATCCTATAAAAGTAATATATCTTTTAATATTAACTCCCATAACGCTAAAAGCATTACTCATAACTTATCGAAATTCTAACACGATCAAAGTAACTATCTTAATATTCGGGATTGAGCCGATCCGATGCTCTCTTAAGTACAGTGCCAAGCTCCATCCTCCGATCGGCATTCATCCTATGCGTTGGCCCACCTATAGACAATGCACCTTGTATATTTCCAAGTGCATCAAAGACCACTGTACCAACACAACTGTATCCAGGCTCCAATTCATCCACGCTCTCCGAGAAACCTCTTTTTAGAATCAATTTTGTGTGTTCTTTCATGGTTACTTTCTCAGTGATAGTGTTTTTAGTTAGGGAGGAAAATTTCTCTGGTAACTGATCAAAAGCATCTGAATCATAAGCGATGTA
>JAYZHY010000072.1:0-3156 GCA_036166115.1 Pseudomonadota bacterium
AGAAGCCGCTAAATTTTCATTCTTATTATCTATTCCAATTATTGGGCTTGCTTCAGGGTATAAGTTGTTAATGATTCTTTTCAATAATATCAGCGTGATCTGGGGCGAATTATTATTAGGAATGATAGTTTCAATGGTGATTGCTTATCTAAGTATTGGGTTTTTTATGGCTATTATCAAAAGAATAGGGTTAATGCCTTTTGCTTTATATCGGATTGCCCTTTCAGGGGTTATTTTTTGGTTATTTGCTTGATATTTGATTGTTTATTACTTTGATTCTGTGCTCCCTTATTTTTGTTTTAATTTTTTCAGCATTAGATTCATTGCCAATTATCTCTCCAAAAGATATTGACGCGCAAGCTTCTAGAATATTCTCTGTAAATGATTCGTTAGTTTCTAAATCTTTAGAAGGGTTAAGTATTTCACAGGCTGTTGTAAAATTTTGAAAGCGAGTTTTTCGGCGAAATGCGTCTGTTTTTTCTAAGAGAATCAGTATATCTTCGGGTGGTAAATTCTGGATATTATTTAAGGTATCATGGAATTTTATTAATAGTGTCGCTAACTCAAAAAAATTAGATGGTATTGGGAGTCTTTGTTGAAATTTTTTCAACAGTGCTATATGTTTTTCTTGAGTGTAATTTTTTTTGTACGGCTGAGCGATACTGCATAATAAAATTGAAAAAAGTATAGCAGGGTCATTAGTTTGTTCAGACGATGATTTGAGTAATTGAAAATTAACTTTATCATTTGTTAACTTATTTAATTTATTGATTTCAATCAATTCTGGAAAAACCCTTGGAAGAGCATCGCATTTCTCTAGGACATTAAAGTATATATGTGGGTCAGGGCCATTTAATGCTTGTTCTGTTTCTTTCCAAACTCGATCCCCGATTAAGTTGTCAATTTCATTATTTGCTGCCATCCCTGTCATTAGTTTCATTGTTTCTGGAGCAATTTCAAATCCATGCTGATGGAATCTTGCCGCAAATTTTGCAGTTCTTAATACTCTTACCGGATCTTCTTTGTAGGCGTCTGATACATGCCTTAAGCTCTTTTTTTGTATATCGTTCAAGCCATTATATGGATCAATAATTTCATTATCTTTATCCAGTGCCATGGCGTTAATGGTCAAGTCTCTTCGCTTAAGATCTTCCTTTAAAGTCACATTCTTTGAGGTTTTGAATGTAAATCCATGATAACCAGGTCCGGTTTTTTTTTCGATTCTGGCTAAAGCGTATTCTTCTTTTGTTTTTGGATGCAAGAAAACCGGAAAGTCCTTGCCCACAGATTTGAATCCAGCTTTAAGTAGTTCTTCAGGAGATGAGCCTACAACACACCAATCTTTTTCTTTTATTGGTAGGCCTAGTTGCTTGTCTCGAACAGCTCCTCCTACCAAAAATATTTCCATTGTTGTATTTATTGAATTCTTAAGATTAATGTTCGATCGTCTCTTTCGAACATAATATATAGGATGCTATTTTTTTTGGCTATCCTTTCTAACTGTTGAATGTTCTCTACCTTTAATCTGTTTACCGCAATAATTAGATCACCTTCTTTTAAGCCTCTTTGTGCGGCAGGAGACCCGGGTTCTATTTCGGTAACCTCAATACCAGGCCGATCTTTTCTGGATGAGAATTGAGCACCAACCAAGCCAGGATGAATATCTGATCCTATTTGACTGTTGATTTTTTGCTGGCCAAGCGTTGCATTCGTTAGAAGTATATTTGACTCTCTTATAAATTCGATTATGACATTATCTCCCGAACCTTTAAGTCCAATAGCATTGGCCAGCTCTCTGGCATCTGATATTTTTTCATCATCAACTTTTGTGATTATATCATCTACTTTAAGACCTGCTTCTTCTGCAGCAGATCCAGGTTCTATTGCTGTGATTAATGCTCCGCTATCAGCCTCAACGCCTAAAATCTCAGCACTTTCTTTATCTATCGTGTGTATTGATACACCCAATAAACCTCTTCTTACTTCTCCAAAGTCAAGTATTTGACTCATAATTGATTGCGCTATTTCAGATGGCACTGCAAACCCAATTCCAACATTACCTCCAGATTGACTGATAATAGCAGAGTTTATTCCGACCAATTCACCTTGCATATTTACCAGAGCTCCACCTGAGTTGCCTGGGTTAATTGAAGCATCCGTTTGGATAAAATCCTCGTAGCCACTGCTACTAATTCCGGTTCTTCCTAAGGCGCTCACTATTCCAGATGTTACAGTGTTTCCCAATCCAAAAGGGTTTCCAATGGCAATAACAAAATCACCAACCTCAACATTGTTTGAGTTGCCAATATTGATATCTACAAGATCATCTGCATCAACTTTCAAAACAGCAATATCGGTTGCAGGATCAGACCCTATTATTTCAGCATCAAGTGTGGTTTCGTTGATTAAAGATATTTGTATCTTTTCGGCACCTGAAACAACATGATGGTTTGTGAGTATATAACCATTCTTTGCGTCCACGATAACCCCAGAGCCAGCACTTTGTACTTCACGTTCATTGTTTGGGATATTTGGAGCGCCAAAAAAACGTCTAAACATTTCATCATCATAAGGAGATCGAGATCGAACTGTTTGACTTACTCTGATGTTAACAACTGCAGGTGCAACTTTCTTCACCAGCGGAGCAAGGCTCGTTACCAGTTCACCCTGATCATCTTTTGGTATTGCAGAAAAACTCCATGAAGCAAGGAAGCATAAAAATATAGTGCAATAAAACCTGTAATAATTTTTTATCATTTTAATCTTCCTGAAATCTTGTAAGCTCAATATATCTTAATTTTAATAAAAAAATAATAAATCTTTTAACTTTAATAGCGCAAAAGAATTAACCAATTAAACAGTATGAGCTTTTAATTAATTTTCAAGTCTATTTTAGAATTGTTTATTTAATTAACAACAATTGTTTAAAAAATAGGGTTTTTAATAACACTATATCTTGGTATATAAGGAATATCTGAAAAATTATTTTTGAAAAAAATTTTACTATAAAATTTAATAACTTATTAATTGTTAAATATATAAGTTATTGTATTAATTAGATAAATTTATTTTATAAAATTATTAAAATAGCCAAAAACAGTATTGCGCTTAGAGGCAAGTTGAGTTAAGTTACACACAACATCTTGTGTTTTATAT
>JAYZHY010000073.1:0-3431 GCA_036166115.1 Pseudomonadota bacterium
CCAGCAATTATTTTAGCTCACAATAAAACATTAGCGACTCAATTGTATGGGGAAATGCGTGAATTTTTTCCGAATAACGCTGTCGAATATTTTGTTTCTTATTATGATTATTATCAGCCTGAGGCATATGTACCGAGTTCTGATACTTTTATCGAAAAAGACGCTTCAATAAATCAACATATAGAACAAATGCGCTTATCTGCCACAAAAGCCCTGATAGAAAGAGGGGATACAATTATTGTTGCTACGGTATCAGCTATTTATGGGTTAGGCGACCCAGATGCGTATTTTAGTATGGTATTGCATTTATCTAAAAGAGAAAGGATTGATCATAGAGTTATTCTTAGAAAATTAGCAGAAATGCAGTATTCAAGAAATGAAATTGAGTTTTCTCAAGGGAATTTTCGAGTTAGAGGTGATGTTATAGACATTTTTCCAGCTGATTCTGAGTTGGAAGCTGTGAGAATTGAATTATTTGATGATCGAATAGATCTAGTATCTATTTTTGATCCTTTGACTGGTAGTGTTTTGAGGTCAGTCCCGAGGATTACGATTTTCCCAAAGACTCATTATGTTACTCCACGTAAAAAACTATTAGATGCAACCAAGAATATCAAAACTGAATTAGATGAGCAGTTAGAAAATTTAAAAGTTAAACAAAAATTAATCGAGGCTCAAAGATTAGAACAAAGAACTTTATATGATATCGAAATGATAAAAGAGCTTGGTTATTGCCAGGGGATTGAAAATTATTCCAGATATCTTTCCGGCAGAAAAGAAGGAGAGCCGCCTCCATGTTTGTTTGATTATATGCCAGATAATGCAATCTTAATTATCGATGAAAGTCATGCAACTGTTCCTCAACTTAGTGGAATGTATAAGGGCGATCGGTCTAGAAAGGAAACATTGGTTCAATATGGCTTTAGACTGAAGTCAGCTCTTGATAATAGACCATTAAGATTTGATGAATTTGAAAAAATAATCCCATCTACAATTTTTGTTTCGGCCACACCAGGTAAATATGAAAATCTAGTTACAGATAGTATTGTTCAACAATTAGTTAGGCCAACAGGTCTAATTGATCCAGAGATTGAGGTCCGAAAAGCTCAAAATCAAGTTGAAGATATATTGTCAGAGATTGGCCATCGAGTGGATGATGGAGATCGCATTCTTATAACGACATTAACAAAAAAAATGGCTGAAGATCTAACTGATTACCTTGATGAATATGGGATTAAGGTTAGATATTTACATTCTGATATTGGGACCGTTGAAAGAACAGAAATTATCAGAGATTTAAGATTAGGTGTGTTTGATGTATTGGTTGGAATTAATCTATTAAGAGAAGGTTTGGATATGCCCGAAGTATCTTTGGTTGCAATCTTTGATGCAGATAAAGAGGGTTTTTTGAGATCAGAAACATCATTAATTCAAACTATTGGACGTGCAGCGAGAAATATAAAAGGAAAAGTAATATTATACGGCGACATTATTACTGGCTCTATGAAAAGAGCAATTGATGAAACTAATCGTCGTCGAAAGCATCAAATTGATTATAATAAAGCTAACAATGTAACCCCCAAAGGCATAGTTAAAAAAGTTACTGATATTATGGAGGCTGCTTACCCTGTTCCCGGAAGAGGACCTAAAAATAAATCAAAATATATTCACTTGGGATCAAAAGATCTAATGAAGAAAGCCAATGAATTGGAAAGAAAAATGTTACAGCATGCGCGTAATTTGGAATTTGAAGAAGCCGCTCATTTAAGAGATGAAGTATTGAAAATTCGTGAACTAGCATTAGAATTATGACTTTAACTGACATTAAAAATTTAGGCGGTAATTTTTAGATTCATTTAATAATAAATTTATTGGAGTTCACATTATATAGGGCGATTAGCTCAGGGGGAGAGCGCCACGTTGACATCGTGGAGGTCGGTGGTTCGAAACCACCATCGCCCACCAAAGTTTATATTTGTTGACGAAACATTTTCTAATTAATGCATCAAATATAGAGAGAATTATATTAAAATTAACTATAAAATTTAATGGATAAACCTTGTTTCTAAGTGTCTACAAATATAGAATTCGTTACCTTGTTACAATTATCTGAATATAAAGTTATTTCTAAGTAGGAGGAACTAAGTATCGCAGCGACTAAAAGAGTAAGACGGAATGAAGAACTAGAATCAGCAGAAGTTAGAGTGATCGATTCTGCTGGAGAACAAGCAGGTGTCATGGCCCTTGAGTTGGCTATTAAAATGGCCCAAGATGAGAATTTAGATTTGGTTGAAGTTTCACCCAATGCCACTCCACCAGTTTGTAGGATTATGGATTTTGGGAAACATTTATTCTCTTTGAATAAGAAAGGACAAAATGCTAAAAGAAAAACTAAACGCACACAAGTAAAAGAAATAAAGTTTCGACCTACCACTGATGAAGGTGATTATCAGATAAAACTGCGTAAAGTTAGAGAGTTTCTTGAACATGGTGACAAGGTGAAAGTCACCCTTCGTTACAGAGGCAGAGAGATGGTTCACCAAGAGCTTGGTGTTCAATTGATAGAGAGAGTTAAGAATGATTTAAAAGACTTCGGTGCAATTGAACAGGAACCTGAAATGGAGGGCAGGCAGATGATAATGATTCTGGGGCCAAAGAAAAAATGAGGTATTGGATTGTTATTTATCTAATTAAAACCTAATTAAAAATTAGACATAATGAGAGTGACAGTTAAACTGAATAGAGGAAGATAGAATGCCTAAAATGAAGACAAATCGTGGAGCTGCAAAAAGATTTCGCAAAACTGGAAAAGGTGGTTTTAAGCGTGCACAGTCTCATTTGAATCATATTCTCACAAACAAAAAATCAAAAAGGAAACGCCAGTTAGGCCTTACACAACAGGTCGCTGACTCGGATTTAAAAAGTGTTAAGCGGATGCTTCCATACAGTTAATTAGGAAAGAAGAATGGCAAGAGTAAAAAGTGGCGTTGTAGCAAAAACAAGACATAAGAAAATATTGAAAAAGGCTAAGGGTTATTATGGCGCTCGTAGTAAATTATTCAAAACAGCAAAGCAAGCTATCATAAAGGCAGGTCAATATGCATACAGAGACCGCCGACAGAGGAAAAGGCAATTTAGAGCGTTATGGATTGCTAGAATTAATGCGGCATCAAGAGCGCAAGGCTTGTCCTATAGTCGTCTGATTAATGGCTTGAATAAAGCTAATATCGAAATTGATAGAAAAATCTTAGCTGATATTGCTGTTAATGATCCAGTTGCTTTCGAATCCATAGCAAAACAAGCTAAAACAGCACTTACAGAAGCTTGATTAAAATATTGTTACGGTACACTATAAGTTACCGAGCAATATGAATCTTTTATTTATCCGATGAACACGATATCAGACATCTTAGAGCAATCAATAAGAGAAC
>JAYZHY010000074.1:0-2768 GCA_036166115.1 Pseudomonadota bacterium
CTTTCGCTGAAGATCTGGCTGATGATGATAATAATTGATTACGAGAACTCATAGCTAAACCGTCTTTTTCTCTTATTGTAGGCCCATCTAGGATTCTAATTTCTAGTAATAAATCTTTGGTCATAAATTCGAGCAGTATTTTTTGTTGGTAGTCTTTTTGGCCGAAAACTGCAAAATCTGGCTCTATTATATTAAATAACCTCAGAACGACTGAAGTAACACCATTAAAATGACCCGGCCTGATTTTACCGCATAATTCTTGACTCAATCTTGGTACTATTATTTGTGTCGAGACGTCTATTCCGTAAGGATAAATTGTTGATATCTCTGGTAAAAAAACGAGATCGATATCAATGTCTTTCAATTTAGATAAATCAGATTTTATCGTCCTTGGATAAACATCAAAATCCTCGTTTTCATTAAATTGAGTAGGATTAACAAAAATTGAAACAACAATAAATTCAGCGTAAGTCTTTGCTATCTCAATTAAACTTAGGTGTCCTTCATGCAAATTTCCCATTGTAGGAATGAATGCAATTTTATTTTTTTGCCCACGCTGATTATTGAGCAGTGCTTGCATGTCTTTAATTTTACTAGTTACTTCCAAAATTCAACCTGCCAATTTCCTTATCAAGAAAAACAGTGTTCCGCGGCAGGATAATCTCCTTTTTTTACCGCTTTTACATATGATTGAATTGCATCTATAGGTGAATCATGACCTTTCATGAAGTTCTTAACAAATTTTGGTGTAGAACCTTGAGTAATACCTAAAATATCATATAAAACTAAAATTTGACCATCCACATCTGGACCAGCTCCAATACCAATTACTGGTATATCAAGATTCTTACTAATAGATTCACCTAATTCATTTGGAACACACTCCAGTAAAACAATATCAGCACCGGCATCTTGAAGAGACTTAGCGTTTTTGAGCATTTTTTTGGATTCATTCTGCATTCTTCCTTGTACTCTAAAACCGCCTATTTTATGAACAGACTGTGGCTTTAAACCCAAATGAGCACAAACCGCAATATCATGTCTTGCTAGATGCTCAACTATTTTTATTTGATCCTCGCCGCCTTCCAATTTGATCATCATGGCACCACCCTCTTGCATTAAACGCACTGAATTTTCAAGAGCCTGGTTCGGATCCGAGTAACTCATAAAGGGCATATCTGCAATCAGAAAAGCTCTTCTCAATCCCCGGGACACACTTTTGGTGTGATAAATAACATCATCTACTGTAACTGGTACCGTTGTATCATGACCTTGTATTACCATTCCCAAGGAATCGCCCACAAGAACTACATCTATTCCGGCCTTATCAACAACCAGTGAAAAACTAGCATCATAAGCGGTCAAACAGGCTATAGATTCGCCATTTACTTTCATATTTTTTAATGTTGCAATATTTATTGGCGGTTCAGCCATATTTCTTTGTTCTAATTGCGTATACATAGACTATTATCACTATTTAAAGAAAACTCCTTATGAAAATCCAACAACAGACAATGGGTTAAAAAAATGTCTGCCAACTTTTGTGATATTAATTTGCTCAAGCAATTGTTCGTAATCATTTTCATTATTAATTGGATCGATTGAAGTTGTATTAACGATTAATAAAGGACCGTCGTCATAATTATGGTAGTGACGTGCGAAAGTTTCAGTTATGTTTTCAAGGTAAAGGCGATCAATAAACCTCTCGCTCGGAATATTACGTTGAGCGATTCTCTCAAGCAATACGTTAGGATTGGCTTGAAGGTATATCACCAAATCAGGGATGGCAGCATTTATATCCATTTTTTCGTATATTTGGTCATACAAAGTCATTTCACTTGAATCTAGGGTTACAGCAGCAAATAACCTATCCTTTTCTATATGATAATCAGCAACATATAATGAAGAGAAAAGATCTGATTGACGAAGTGTTTCTAATTGCTTGGCGCGCTGAAAAAGGCAAAATAATTGTGCAGGCAAAGCGCCGTGGCCTCTTTGATAGAATCGATCTAAGAATGGATTACTCTCTATATCTTCGAGCATCAATGATCCGGATAAACTCTCTGCAAGTCTCTTGGCTAAGCTTGTTTTACCAACACCTATTGGTCCCTCGACCACAATCAGACGAGGTGTATCTTGTTCTCTATCAATACTCTTTATTGTCATTTTTCTTTAATTAATTAATTTTACTTCAGAGTCTTGTAATTTATTTAGTAAGTCTACAACATTTTCCAGGCCTTTCACTACTAGATCGGGAGCAATCTCAACTAAAGGAGCAAGCACAAAGTTTCTATGTTGAATTCCTGGATGGGGCAGAATCAAAGATTCATCATTTATCTCCTCATTACTAAAGATTAATAAATCAATATCTATTGTCCTTGGCCCCCATTTCTCTGTGGAACGAATTCTTTTTTGCTGTATTTCTATACTTTGCAGTTCCCTCAATAAATCGTGAGGCTCTAAAAGTGTCAATATTGCAACAACAGCATTAATATAATTGTGCTGATTAGAGGGGCCCATTGGTGATGATTCATAAAGACTTGAAGCAACTATAAAACATGTCTTTGGTATCTTTTGTATATTTAATATTGCTTTATTAACTTGATGAATAGGATCGTCTAAATTACTCCCAATGCCAATATAAGAAACTTTCCAATGTAGGTCCTGGCGTTTCATTTTATATTCCGTTGAGTTATTTTGTTTTAACTTTCCTATGATATATATATTTAACCGTTCTAAGTTTAACTTTTGAACAAAATTTAATTAAC
>JAYZHY010000075.1:0-4163 GCA_036166115.1 Pseudomonadota bacterium
CGTAATTCAGGCTGCCCTATTAGAATTATTTGTAATAACTTTTCTTGTTCGGTTTCGAGGTTTGTCAGAAGACGGAGCTGCTCTAATACTTCGGGTGACAGATTCTGAGCTTCATCAACGAGTAGAATAACTTTTTTCCCATTTGCATGTTGCTCTAATAGATATCGATTAAGAGAATTAACTATCTCGATTATACTATCTCCATTAATTTTGACTTCGAATTCATTGCATATTTCAAGCAGAAATTCTCGGCCGGAGATTTGTGTGTGCATGATAAGTGCAATCTCCACTTTTTTTGGAAGTTGCTCAAGTAAGGCACGAATTAGCGTTGTTTTGCCTGTTCCAACTTCACCGGTTAACTGAATAAATCCCCCGCTATCGGTAACACCATACAACAGGTGAGCGAGACCTTCTTTATGCCGGTCGCTCATAAATAAATAACGTGGGTCAGGCGTTATTTTGAAAGGTTTTGAATTTAGGCCGAAATATTCTTGGTACATAGGTATTTATAGACAATGGTTATATTAGTATTTTCTGTTTATCAGATAGTGAGTTAACCATCTTAATGGTTCTGCTTCATTATTGAAAATATCGAGACTTTGGATACATTTCTCAAGTAATTCATTGCAATACTCATATGAAGCTTTCTTACCAAAAGTTGCCGGCCAAGTTGCTTTATTATTCTTAATGTCTGATTTCTCATCTTTTCCTGTAATTTTTGATGATTCTTCAATATCAAGAAGATCATCGCGTATTTGGAAAGCAACACCAATAGTCCATCCGAAATCGCTAATTGTTTGATATATTTTTTTACTGTTTTGTTTTGATAGATAGAAAGGTGTCATCACAGATGCGTGAATTAATGCACCCGTTTTCATTTTATGTAATTTGTGTAATTCATTTTTACTTAATGATTTTCCTTCAGACGCCAGATCGATAGCCTGACCACCTGTCATGCCAGAAGATCCGCATGCTTTCGATATAAGTGAAATTAAATTTACTTTTTCATTGCTATTAAGAAATCCTGAATCAGCAATATTTCCAAAAGCAAACGTTTGAAGAGCATCAGCGGCCAATATTGCAGTTGCTTCATCGTATTTTTTGTGAGTAGTTGGCTTGCCTCTTCTTAAATTGTCGTTATCCATCGAAGGTAAATCATCGTGTACTAAAGAAAAGGCGTGCAATAATTCAATCGATAACGCTGGTGTATCGAGTTTTTCCTCTTTTACATTCAGGCACTTCCCGCAGGCATAAACTAGAAGCGGTCGTATACGTTTCCCTCCATTTACCACAGAATAACGCATTGCATCAACTAGGGTTGAATCTTGATTCACTGAAGGGCTGATGGTTTCAGTTAATATTTTATTGATTCGATTTTGGTAATAATCAATTGTACTTTTTGGGTTGTTAAGCATTGTAAAATATTTTGAGGAAAAATTATTTTTAGATCAATATATATACACATTATTGATTTAAAAAGACATAAATACTTATCTTAGAATCATCGTATAATTCAACTAATATTGATTTTTTTATTTGGAAAAAACATGCAAGCCATAGCAAAATCATGCCCCAATATTGCATTGATAAAATATTGGGGAAAAAGAGATACGCTTAAGAATCTTCCAGCAGTAGATTCCTTATCTTTAACTTTGGACAGTTTGTGGACAACCATGGATGTTAAGTTTTCTCCTGAGATATTGCAGGATGAATTAGTTATTAATGACGAACAACAAGATAGAGAATTTTCTCGTGTACAAGATTGTCTCAATTTAGTTGCAGGAGAAAGTAGAAATTTTGCTAAAATCAAGAGTTCATGTAACTTTCCTATATCGGCCGGGTTAGCCTCATCATCATCATCTTTTTCTGCTTTGGTTATTGCTGCCAATTCGGCTTTAGGGAAAAAATGGAATACCCATTTGTTTGCAAATCAAGCCAGTGCAATTTCTGGATCAGCAGCAAGGTCTTTATTGGGTGGGATTGTTGAGCTCGAAAATATTTCCAATGGAATAAAAATCCAACAATTGTCCAAACCAAATCGATGGCCTTTGAAAGTAATTATTGCAATTACTGATACCAGAAAGAAGCCTATTTCTTCGTCAGAAGCAATGAAATTGAGCGCTAAAACATCCCCATTTTATGCGTCTTGGGTTCAGGATCAAGTATTTGATATGAAAGAGGCAAAAACAGCAGTAGTTGATCAAGATTTTGAAAAATTAGCCGTAATTTCTGAGCATAATTGTTTGAAAATGCATTCAGTTATGTGGACCAGTAGACCTTCAATCGTATATTGGAACTCAGCTACAATCAATTGTATGCATGCAATACGCAATCTTCAAAAAAAAGGAGAGCCTGTATTCTTTACAATTGACGCTGGGCCTCAAATTAAAGCAATTTGTTTACCTGAGAATGAAGACTTAGTTGAGAAAAGACTTGGTGAAATAGTTGGCGTAAAATCCATCATGAAATCAGATTTAGGTTCTGGCCCCAGTGTGGATATCAATATATGAGAATTGTAAAAGCAAGCGCTCCAGGCAAGATTGTGATTTTGGGTGAATTTGCTGTATTAGCTGATGCCCCTGCAATATCTATGGCTGTTGATCGACGTGCAAGCGTATCAATTGAAGAGCATGGTATAGACAGACATTTATTGCAAACATTTGGACCTTTAAAAGGCCAATGGGAATTTAAAGTCAACAAGACCGGGAGAATTGAATGGTTAAATGTCAAGCCAGATAAGAGTATTCTATTCCTGTTTGAGTGTTTCTGGTATCGAGCAAATGTCAAAACAAACAATTATTTTAAATTCATTCTGGACACATCAATGTTTTATGACATTAAAAATAAAATTAAATACGGCGTAGGGTCGAGTTCTGCATTAATTGTTGCGATGGCAGCTGCTTTTGTCAGTATTTTTAAAATACCCAAAAAAATAACTAATCTGGCACATGAAGTACATTTTGAATTTCAAAAAGGTGTTGGCAGTGGTGTAGATATTCAGACAGCAATAGATGGAGGTATAATTGAATTTTATCGAAACAAAAAACATATTTCGCGTTACAAAGAATTCCCTAATAATCTTTTATTTAATATCTTTTGGTGTGGTGCTCCTGTTTGCACTCAGAGTCAACTTAAAAGATTAGATAAATTATCCAAAAGAAGTTTTCTTGATTTGTGCAATTTCAGCAAGAAATTATCATTAAACTGGGGCAGAAGTAATAATAAGATCTTTTTTGAGAGTTTTGAAGGTTATATTGATCTTTTAAAGAGATTTAGTGACGATTACAACTTAAGTTTATTTGCTAATAAGCATAATGATTTAGTCAAAATAGCAAAAATGCAAAAAGATATAGTTTATAAGCCTTGTGGAGCAGGAGGGGATATTGGTATTTGTATTGGGGCATCGAAAAATAGAATGGATAACTTTAACGAATCAGCCCAAATAAAAGGGTTTAGGTTGCTAGACATGAGTCTTGAAAAATCAGGTCTGTTAATAAAGGAAGAACTTTGACTGAATCGAAATTCCATGGATTCTATAATATGAGTATAGCTCAGAGGATTAATATTTTATCTGAGTTAGGCTTCATTTCTTCTGCAGAAAAAGAACTCTTAATAAAAGAGAGTCAAATACTTTCTCCCAACAATGCAGACAAAATGAGTGAGAATGTTATAGGTGTTTTCGGCTTACCTATGTCGATTGCAACGAATTTTCTTATTAACGACAAAGAATATATTGTCCCTATGGTTGTTGAAGAACCCTCAATAGTTGCTGGTGTTAGTGGCGCTGCAAAGATTATAAAAAGGAGCGGAGGTTTTGAAGCCAAAATGACCGAATCTTTGCTTATCGGTCAAATACAAGTTTTATCCTTAAATGACATAAATGAAGCCGTCAGTATTTTAGAGAAAAATAAGAACAATCTTTTGAAAAAAGCAAATGAAATTCTACCTAATCTGATTAAACGAGGAGGTGGGGTCAAAGAGCTAGAAATTCACCCGATCACATTAAAAAAAGAATCGACAATTGTTCTTAATCTTTTGTTAGATACAAAAGATGCAATGGGCGCAAATCTGGTAAATACCTTGTGTGAAAATCTTGCTAATTATTTGGAGAACCTAATTGGCGGTAAAGTAGGGTTAAGAATATTATCAAATTTATCAGATCG
>JAYZHY010000076.1:0-10544 GCA_036166115.1 Pseudomonadota bacterium
ATTAATACTATGATTTTATTGGCATCTATATTTTTTGCGCTTAATGAATCTGAAGAATCAAAATTAACCGCAAAACAATCCAAAGGCCTAAAACATGGTTTTTGGATGACCAATATTTCTTTAGCAATCTTTTTGATAGCTTTAATAATGGCTGGAATTGGAAAGGGTGTATTTTATTCTGGAGAGCCATATCAGGTTATTATGTATAATATTCGACCGTTCTTAATGACATTTACTATTGCTGGTGTGACGCTTATGTTAGGCATCTGGGCAATACTATGGCTTGCATACAGATCTATGGGTAAACAAATACGGCAACAGTCAGAAATACAAAGTCAAAATGCAATTATAGAAGATTCCGTATAAATAAATTAATTTTACTCCCTTAACTATAAGCTTTTTGTGGATTCAGAAATCTTTCCGTTGCTAATAATAATTCTTCTGTTTGAAAAGAAAAGAGCTTCCTCTTTGTGGTGAGATACCATTAGAACCGTTGAACCTTTTTCTTTAAATATTTTCTTTGTTTCGTTATGCAGTTCACTTTTCAATGCATCATCTAAAGCATTAAAGGGTTCATCCAGTAAAAGTATATTTGGGTTTGGTGCCATAGCTCTAGCGAGTGCGACTCGCTGCTGCTCGCCTCCTGAAATTTCATGCGGGTATTTGTTTTTTAATTGTTCGACTTTAAATAATTTCAGATAATTTGAAGCTATATCATTCCTTTCTTCTAGATCTTGTATGCCAAAGGTTACATTTTTAAAAACATTCAAATGAGGGAAGAGTGCTCTTTCTTGAACGACTAGACCAATATTTCTTTTTTCCGGTGGCAGTGAATATTGTTCGTTGGAAATAATTCTATTATTTATTTTTATAGTTCCACCAGTTTGTTTCTCAAGACCGGCAATTATTCTAAGTAAAGTTGTCTTACCGCATCCAGAAGGCCCGAGAATTGAGATGATCTCACCTGAATGAATTTCAAGGTTTATATCTTTTAAAACAAAACTTTCATTTACAAAAGCATGTTTCAGATTATTGATTTCTAGGAGTGCATTCATGTTTCTTATTCCGTTGGTCTGGATGATTTTATCATTTTTGTAAGAATAATTATCGGTATGAGTCCCACTATAACAATGGCTATTGCTGGTGCTGAAGCTTGAATCATCCTTTCTTCTGCTGCGTATATATAAGTTGAAACTGCCAGGGTGTCAAAATTAAATGGTCTTAATATTAGAGTGGCGGGTAATTCTTTTACGACTTCAGAAATTACTAACAGCATACTGGTTAGAAAACTCGTTTTAAGTAAAGGGAAATGCACTCTTTTAAGTAAATTCCATCCACTTGATTTTAAGGTTTTGGCTGAATCATCTATTGATAGACTTATTCTCTCGAAGCCTGATTCGAAAGTTGAATTAGCTAATGCGTAAGACTTAATTACATACGCGAATATTAAGCCCACCAAACTTCCTGTTAAGACGGTTTCTGTGTTCATCAAAAGAGATCTATCGATCCAAGTAAATAGTTGAACTATTCCTACTGCCAATATCAGTCCTGGAACAGCGTAGCCCATAGAAAGTAAAGAGTTCGAAAGAATAGATAAAGTATTCTTCTTAAAGCGAATTGAAAAATTTACTAGCAAAGCGAAACAAGCACATAGTAGTGCAGCGATAATTGCGAGATTAATTGTGTTTATCGTGGTGTTTATGAATTTGTCGTCAAAGAAATTTAAATTATGATGATAAGCCCAAATTGCCAATTCAGTCACTGGCACAATAAATCCGATAAAGATTGGTAAAAAGCAGACCAAGAAAGCGATACAGGATTTTATTCCTGAAAGTTGAATTAACTTTACCGGTTTGAAGGTAGATGATCCGCTGCTGTATTTCGCTTTTTTTCTGGAAAATCTTTCTAGGGTTATAAAGATACCAACAAAAATTAAGAGAAACGAAGCCAATTGCATTGCAGTATTGAGATCATACATTCCATACCATGTTCTAAATATTCCGGTTGTAAAAGTTTGCACTGCAAAGTGATCAACTGCACCAAAATCAGAAAGAGTCTCCATTATTACAAGCATCAGGCCACTAATTAGAGCCGGTCTTATTATTGGTAATCCTAATTTATAGAAAATTTGCATCTTATTAAGACCTAACATCCTTCCAGCTTCAAGCATAGATTGAGATTGATTTAGAAAAGCCGATCTAGATACAAGATAAACATAAGGATAGAGGGTAAAAGAGAAGACCGTGATAGCGCCAAATATATTTCTTACAGTAGGAAACAAGATAAAACTGTGATCTAGATTGAAAAGATCTCTGGCAATATTATTTGCACTTCCATATGTGTCAAATAAACCTGTGAATGTATAGGCTAATATATATGGAGGAATAGATAATGGAAGGATAAGCGCCCATTCAAAAAAACTTTTTCCGTGAAAATTATAATTGCATATTGTCCAAGCGGTAACTGTACCTATAAGTAAAACCAGTATCGAGACGCCTATAATCAATCCTGCAGAATTGCTTACATAATCAAACAAGACGTAATTATATAGATGTATCCAATTTTCCGACCAATCACCAAATAAGCTGAATAATACAATGACTACTGGTAACAAAAAAAGAAAGACTATCGAGTAGGGCAGTGACATCCAAGACGATAATGCTGGCATTCTAACCATCTTTTTGCTCAATTAAATAAAATCCAATTATGGGAAAGAAAAGATCTATCAAGCTTAACTTATTGCCAACCTGATCTGTCCATCAATTTAACTGCATCAGTATTATATATACCATAGTCTGCTACTGACGTTCTATCTTCCTTGAATTCTGTACCAAACATAGCAATAGAAGGATGAGGGCTTACGCTTTCTAATACCGGGTATTCAAAAGAAAGATTTACCATATAATCTTGCACTTTTTCCGAGAGTAAGAATTCTAAGAATTTTGTGGCATTTTTACTATTTGGGGCATATTTTAAAATACCAGCACCACTAATATTTATGTGTGCTCCTCGATTATTTTGATTGGGAAAGTGTATTTTAACTCTTTTCGCAGCTTCTAATTGTTCTTTTCCAGCGGAGCCTGAGAGCATGATGCCAACATAGTAGCTGTTTGCTATAGCAAGCTCTGCTTCCCCATTGGCTACTGCGATTATTTGTGCTCTATCATTGCCTTGAGGTTTGCGAGCTAGGTTTGAGACTAAACCTTTTGCCCATGTTTCTGTTTCTTTAACACCGTGATTTGATACTAATGAAGCGACCAGTGATTGGTTATACATGTTACTTGAGCTTCTAATGGCAATTTCCCCTTTCCATTTAGGGTCTGCAAGGTCTTCATAAGAGAGGTTTTCCATTTCTTTTGGGGAGGTGTTATCTGGATTATAAAAAATAACTCTCGCCCTTTTTGCTATTGCTACCCATTCATCGTTTGGCCCTCTAAGATTCTCCGGGACGATACCCTTGATTTTATCTGATCCAATTGGTTTGAAGAAACCTTCTTTTTGCACTCTCCATAGATTGCCTGCATCAACAGTAAAAAAGATGTCAGCAGGTGAATTTTCTCCTTCGGCTTTCAATCTTTCCATTAGGGCATTTCCACTACCAGATATTATATTAACGTTTATACCTGTTACTCTAGTGAATTCAGTATATAAAGCATCATCTGAGTCATAATGTCTTGAAGTATAAATATTGACTTCATCAGCAAATGTGCCTTCAAGGAAAAAGGTTGATAAAATGAATGTACTTGCGATTTTTATAAATTTATTCATGAGTTCGGATCACTTTTTTCGGTAAATTTTATTTTATATATATTTTACCTAAATGAGAATTATTCTCAATAATAACAAAAATTGTTTTATTATATTTAAGTTAATGATCTGATCTTAGAAATTAGGAATACTGGATTTGTTTGACAATTTATCGAATAAAGTAGGGTGGATAACGGGATTGCTTTTGGCTTTTTCAGTATCTTCCGTGGCCAGTAATTTTGCAGAGTGGTTGGGCGAAGATTTATTGGGATTTGCTCGTTCCCCGATAAGTGGCATCATGATGGCCATTATAATTGGCATGATTGTTGCTAATACGTTCAAAATAAATCCACCTATTAAAGGTGGATTGACATTTTGCGCCAGCACTATATTGCGAATTGGTATTATGTTGCTTGGCATTCGTTTGAGCCTTTTAGGTACTGGAAAATATACACTTGTGGCACTTCCTTTTGTGTTAACAGCTATCGGTATTGGATTGCTGGCAGTCAGGATTCTAGGAAGGAAAATGAATCTCTCTCCACAATTAACCGGACTGATTGCAGTTGGAACCAGCATTTGTGGTGCTACTGCAATTGTTGCCACGGCACCTCTTATTAAGGCCAAGGAAGTGGAAGTGGGTTATTCGATTGCATGCATAACAGTGTTTGGACTTGCCGCAATGTTTTTTTATCCAATTTTGGGGCACTTTCTTTTTGCAGAGAAGCCAGCATTGGCTGGCTTATTTCTTGGAACATCAATTCATGAAACGGCCCAGGTAGCAGGAGCAGGATTAATGTACCAAACTCAATATAACGCACCTTTAGCTTTAGATTATGCAACTGTTACTAAGCTAGTAAGAAATTTATGTATGATCGTTGTTATTCCAGTGGTTGGGTTACTTTACTCTGAAAAAAGTTCCACTTCTTCTCATGCATCTCAATCTTGGTTATCCATGATTCCTTGGTTCATTATTGGTTTTGCATTGATGTCCGCAATTAGAACTATTGGTGATTTAGGTGAAAAACCTTTCTTTATTCTAAGTGTAGACCAGTGGAATAACTGTGTTCAATTGGTCAAGTTCTTTGCCGAAGAGCTATTGCTTATAGCGATGTCAGCAATAGGTTTAACGACACTTTTTGCAGGCATGAAAAAAATAGGTTTTAGGCCTTTTTTATTGGGTTTATTTGCGGCGTTATTAATCGGAATTATTAGCTTGGCAAGCATTTTCTTCTTTGCTGATATTGTTATTGATTTTATTGGCTGATCAACCAAGGTTAATTATATTGCGGGTTATAGTTGTTTTTTCCTATTCAAAACTAATGTAAAAATAAAGATATAAATTAATAAGAGCATAATAAAGTATTGAAAAGAAACAATTAAATTGCAGTTTTATTTTGTAATTTGAATATTACAGGAAGTTAAACTCGTTAAATATACAGCCATAAGATAAGATCGCTTGGTTATTTTAGATAACAAATTAAATTACAATGATCGATTGATACTGATCAAATCAACAGAGGTAAAGTATGTCAGGCGAAAAAGTTACAGGAACCGTTAAATGGTTCAATGATGATAAAGGTTTTGGTTTCGTTGAACGGGAGGATGGGCCGGATGTTTTTGTGCATCACACTTCAATTCAAATGGAAGGATTTAAAACCTTAAAAGAAGGTCAAAAGGTCACCATGGAAGTTAGCCAAGGTGAGAAAGGACCTCAAGCTGATTCAGTAAGCGCTGAATAGTAAATATCCCCTATAATTCTTTTTTGCATCAGATTAATCTGAGTGCTCGGGATCTTTGTGCCCAATTAATATTGAATTCGTGTTATCAATAATATTAAATTTATGTAAGGTTTAATAAGAAAATAATAGGATTGGATTATATGAAACTCAGAATAAAAGGCAATTCAATTAGATTGAGATTAACTCAGTCAGAAGTACAAAGAATGCAGACAGAAAAAAATGTTTGTGAATCAATAGATTTTGGCGATGATGGAGTTTTACATTATGAATTGAGATCTGAGTTTTGTGATAAAAAGATACATCCCATCTTTAAGTCAAATCGAATAACAATTGTCGTTGATCAGGCTGTAATTAATGACTGGGCAGATTCAGACAAAGTTTCTATTTCAGGCAATTATAAAACCTCAGATCAATATGACATGATCTTATTGGTAGAAAAAGATTTCAAATGTTTATCACCCAGAGATGAGGATGAGACAGATATGTTTCCTCATCCACATCAAAACAATTAGTGATTTTATTCTTCTTAAAGTATGCACTGTTAATTTAAATATAAAAAATCATAGTAAAGTGAGGTAATGTATGACCTGGATAAAAATCATAGAATACGAGGATGCAACCGGAAAGGTAAAAGAGTTATACGATCGCATCAAAGGTCCTGATAATAATGTAGATAATATTATGATGTCGCACAGTCTTAGACCTCATACTATGGAAGGACACATGGCGCTATACAAGACTGTGATTCATCACGCTCGAAACACCACACCTAAATGGTTTTTAGAAGCTATCGGTGTTTGTGTGAGCCTTATCAATAACTGTGAATATTGTGTTGAACACCATTATGAAGGCATGCGTAAATTATTAAACGACGACCAAAGGGCTATCAATATTCGTCAATCACTAGAGAAAGAAGATCCAAATAAAGCATTCAACGGAATGGAATTGGCAGTAATGCAGTATGTGAGAAAATTGACTCATACTCCTGATCAGATAAGAATCGAAGATATTGACAATCTCAAAGATGCTGGCATAGAAGATGGCGAGATATTAGAAGTGAATCAGGTTGCAGCTTATTTTGCGTATGCAAACAGAACGGTATTAGGTTTAGGGGTTAATAAGTCTGGTGACATTGTAGGTCTTTCCCCTAATGACGGGGAAGATATGAATAACTGGAGTCATTCTTGATCTTATAACAATTTTGTCTGAGGAAAGAAATTGAGTCGTATCATATGGCAAGGTTCTGAAGAACGTATAAGAAAATCCGCAATGTATCGATTTATGAGATTACAAGGATTTGACGATTACATGGATCTTTATGAATGGTCTATTAGTCAGAGAGCTTATTTTTGGGATGCCTTGATAAAGTTTTGTAATATTCGTTTCTCAAACCCACCTAAAATGACCTTGAAAGAAGGCGCTGATATGGTTTCAGACGAATGGTTTCCTGGGGCTGAACTAAATTTTGCTGAACATTTACTTCGTCATGAAGGTGATAGGGCGGCAGTAATTTTTAGAGGAGAAAATAATCTAAGACAAGAAATTAGCTTTGATCAGTTAAGATTTCAAGTTGCTTCAGTTACTGGATATCTAAAAGAAATTGGGTTAAGAAAAAATGATTGCGTAGCAGCTTTCTTGCCAAATTGTCCTGAAGCAATCATTGCCATGTTGGCATGTAGCAGCATGGGAGTTATTTGGTCTTCTTGTTCGCCTGATTTTGGTGTTGAAGGTGTTGTAGATCGTTTTGGGCAAATCAAACCAAAATTACTTATAACAGCAGATGGGTATTTTTATAATGGAAAACAGCATGATTCTTTGGATCTAGCGAATAATATTATTAATGACATTGAAAGCATAAAAAATATCATAATTGTTCCATTTATTGATTCGCAATCTAAAACAGAATTCAAAGAAAATGTAATATTTTGGCCAAGTATAATTGACAAAGAAGCTGACCTTGAATTTACATCACTGCCTTTTGATCATCCTCTCTATATTTTATATTCATCAGGAACAACAGGCTCACCAAAATGCATTGTTCATGGTGCGGGAGGAACTTTATTGCAGCATATGAAGGAGCATGTTCTTCATTATGATATTGGTGAAGACGATCGATTATTCTATTTTACTACTTGTGGTTGGATGATGTGGAATTGGATGGTAACTGGATTGGCGGCTGGATCTACTTTGGTTATTTATGATGGATCTCCATTTTATAATGAAGGAAAGATATTATGGGATTTAGCTGAGTCAGAGAAGATATCGGTATTTGGCGTAAGCGCAAAATATATTTCTGCACAAGAAAAGGCAGGAATAAAACCAAAAAATATTTCTGATTTATCTTCAGTACGGACTGTCTTATCAACAGGTTCTCCGCTTGCACCTGAAAGTTTTGATTATATATATCGGGATGTGAAGAGCGATATTCAATTATCTTCGGTTTCGGGAGGAACTGATATTATCTCTTGTTTTGTTTCAGGTAACCCAATTTTGCCTGTGAGACGAGGAGAATTACAATGTTTGGGACTTGGAATGGCTGTTGAGGTTTATGACGAAGAAGGTGATTCAATTGTTCAGAAGGATGGTGAATTGGTATGCACAAAATCTTTTCCTTCAATGCCAATATATTTTTGGAATGATCCAAAGGACAGAAAATACATGGCAGCATATTTTGAGAAATTTCCCAAGATATGGTGTCAGGGAGATTTTGCAGTTATTACAGAATCTCATGGAATGGTTATTCATGGCAGATCTGATACGGTCCTTAATCCTGGTGGCGTTAGGATTGGCACTGCTGATATCTATAGCCAGGTAGAAAAATTTAACCAAATTCTAGAGAGTATTGTTATTGGCCAAAATTGGAATTACGATGTTCGTGTCATTTTGTTCGTGGTATTAAGAAAAAATGAAATATTGACCGAGGAGCTCAAGAAATCGATTTGTAATGTTATTCGTAAAAATACCACGCCAAGGCACGTTCCAAGCAAGATAATACAAGTTAAAGAAATACCAAGAACTCGAAGCGGTAAGATAGTCGAATTAGCCGTAAAGAAAACTGTTGAAGGCGAAGAAATCGAGAATAAAACAGCTATTGCAAATCCTGAATGTTTAGAATATTTTAAGAATCTACCTGAGATAGAAGATGATCTATGAGTAAAATAGAAAAAGATTATACGGGTTACGGATTACCTCTCGAGGAACTTCTGCAAGAGGAAGTTAATTGTGAAGGTCATTTTATTTATGAAGGTGATGTTCTACCTGAGTGGATTGATATGAATGGCCATATGAATGTTGCTTATTATGTGCATGCGTTTGATCTCGCTATCGACAAACATTGGGCGGAAATAGGAGTAACTCAGGAATATATTGAAAATCAGCAATGTTCCACATTTTCGGTGGAATGTCACATTACTTATCAAAATGAAATGAAAGTAAAGGAAAGATATTATATTGTCTCTCAGGTACTTGCTTACGATGAAAAACGAATTCATTTATTCCAAAACATGTTTAAAAAAGGCAGTAAAGATATTGTGGCGACAGCTGAGTGGATGAATTTACATGTCAATCTTAAGACGCGAAAGGTTTCTCCATGGCCACCAGATATATTAATTTCACTGCAGGATAAAATTAAGTCACAAGAGAGGATGTCTTGGCCAGATGAAGCTGGAAAGAAAATGTCGATAAAGCAACCTATCTATCAAATAAATACCGATTAATCTGACTTTAATTCAGCTTTTTTCTTTCGTATCTTTCGGTAAATTTATTTTTATAATAAAGTTTTGATTTGTTGTATTGGCCTCAATAGTGCCCCTATTCCATTCAATTGCTCTTTTGGCAATTGCGAGCCCTAGACCTGAGCCAGGTGGTTGGTCATTTCTATTTTCATGTGTATGCCTATAAAAAGGTTCGAATATCTTATCTTTATCGGATTCTTTAACCCCTTTCCCAGCATCAGTAATTGTTATCTCAATAGCATCTTCTTTGGATTTTAAATCAAATATTACTTCGGAGTTGTTAGGCCCATATTTCATAGAGTTTCTAAGGACATTTTCAAATGCACTTCTGAGCCCATCTTCGTGCCCCTCGAAGAGCACCTCTTCGTTGGCTTTAATCTTAATATTTATACTGTGTTCTTTATCGTTTTTGTATTCAAAATTAATATTGCTTACAACATCTTGGATCAATTCATTCAAATTAATGTGTTTTGGAATTTCATCTTCTGATGCATCTAATTTTGAATATTTTAAAATATATTCGATGAGTTCATTAAGTGTATTTATTTCACCTTTTATCCTATCCAATTCGATGTGTTCTCCAGTTTTTTGAGTTGCAATTTCAAGTGCTACAAGCATTCTGGATAATGGTGAACGTAATTCATGAGAAATATTTCGTGCCATTTCTTGATGATTTTCACTTGCTCTAAAGAGTTTTTCTGTCATTGCATCTATATCTCTGGCTAATTCCCCCATTTCATCATTCCGACTACTGATTAATTTCGATATTCTGGTTTTTAGTTTTCCTTCTGAGATAGCAAGAGTGGCTTCTTTGAAATGTCTGAATGGCTTCATGTAAGAACGTGTAATCAAATAGGAGATTAGGATACTCAGAGATATTGCAAAGAATAAGATAAACCAACGAAGATTGTCATTAAAATAGCCTGAAACAGAGGTGTTTCTTGGTACAGAGAAGACCCTGTATCTTTGATTATCTGGACCAATAAGTAATGGTATGAAATTTGTTGGCCGCAGATTTCTTGGCGGTAATTGGTCTCTTCTTTTGGATCTATTGGGTATATTATCTCTTTTATGGTGAGGTTCATCAAAATGTGCTTGCCAGTCAAAAATTCTTCTAGGGATTTCTCTGCCTAAAATATCTTGACTCTCTTCGTTTATTATAAAAATCCTGTATGGATATTGATTTCTTTTGCTGGTATTTCTTAACCAAACTTTTAATCCAGTTATACCTTGCGTATCAAGAATTACACTTGCCTTTATAATTACCTCATCAATCTCAAAATTAGTATAAATTTGCTCCATACGTTGGTGGTAATAATAACCA
>JAYZHY010000077.1:0-3606 GCA_036166115.1 Pseudomonadota bacterium
GTGAAAGGCTAAAAGAAATAAATCTCGCTTAGGCATTCAATCTTTAATTCTCAGCGATGAATGCGAAATCTTTGAATTTTTCACTGCGATATTTCTCTATCAAAGCGAACAATATTGCTAGCGACTCAGCATCCATTCTTCCAGAATAATCCGATGAACGAAAATGCAATTGGAAAGCACGTACCACGAATCGAGTTTGCTCATCAATAATTCCGGTTTCCTCAAGGGGATATCCATAAGCAATCAGCGCGCGTTGCATAATCTCAATCGGCGGCATGCCTTGATTGAACAAATGATTATATTTTGCGTAGGTTGGTTGATCATACCAAGCCCCAATGCCGGCCTCAAAAAGCTCTTTCCATGGAAAATATGGACCTGGGTCAGATTTTCGACTCGGTGCTATGTCTGCATGTCCAACCACATCAACCGGATTAATATCTGGATACCGATCAAGAATATCGAGCAACAAGATTTTCAATAAATCAATTTGTTCTGCCGGGTAAGGCAAAAAATTGCAGGTTAAAAAGTCAATACTCGGTGCGTCGCTTTCCTTGGCGTCATTATCGCAATGGAATTCATTCACCACTTCAATACCGATAGAACGATCGTTTAATGACACTTCATCAGACCACGAACTGACGCCTGCATGCCAAGCTCTCCGCACTTCATCCACTAAACGATATACAGCCAACTCTTTACTAAAATAGTCTAAATAATTCTTTTCCCTGGCATTAGGGATCAAATAATGAGAGCTAACCGGATAAGCAGAATCTTTAGTCAGTGTATTTAAGGATGTTTCAAAATCTTGAGACGTGGCATGAACAACTATGTAGTCTATCCGGCTATTCTGGTTAACTGAGGGGGCATCAACGATCTTATAAGGCGAGCAACCTGCCAACAAAACGATAACTACCCATACCAAACAGTTAAGTCGCATACCAAAAGCTTAATTTACAAGCCAATTCGAACGCCAACTGAGGGCGTCAATCCAGAAAAATCATCGTGGCTCAATCCAATGCTATAACCCATATTACTCGTTGCATTATTAATGAATTTAAACCCAAAATTATTGTTTAATTCACCATCTAAAGAATAGTCGATTTTTTGCGTTATTGGATCCAATTCAACATCTGCCATTTTTGTGCTTTCAAGAAATAAATTAAACTCCCAACCATCGGGATCCCCTGCTTTTATTCCTGCTTGAGCATAGATATCGGATCCGGTTTTCATTTCTTGTTCCGGATTCGTTAACTCCCATTTATTGACGCCAAGCTCAGCGTATACATCCATGATTCTGGCAAAATTAAAAGAATAACCACTCTTTGAAACATTTTTAAAAATGTCAGCTATCGAAGAGTGATAACCAATGGCCACTACCTGTCTGGATTTCTCGTAGATTGTATTTTTTGTTTTTGCGTTCTCATTTCTGGCAGATCCTTTGATGTATATAGATGCAGGTAACCCCAGATAAACATCTCCAACATATCCAATATCATTGTTTTGCGTGGCAATAATATCCAGAAAAGTATATGAGAATTCTTTATCTTGAGGGCACGCCAGAACGGGAAACATCAGAAAGAAAAGTAAAAGCAGTTTTTTCATTGCATGCCCTCTTTTTTAGAACGTTATGTTCATTATAAGCTAAAAACAATTGTGGCCACAAAAGTGGCCACAAAAATGTTTATTAACAATGAATCAATCTTAAACCAATGCCATGGCCATCATAACCAAACAAACCAAAGAACCCATCCATAATAGAGTCCTCACATACGTTATCCCAGCAGCATAAGCCACCATGAAGAGCACCCTGAATATCAACCAATATGTAGCAAGTGAGACAATGTCTACGCCTTGAATAATCGACAGTATAGAAATTGCCAGAAAGGCCGGATAACTTTCGCGAAAGTTTGCCGCAGCTCTTTTTGCTCTTTCACACATAACCGTGTGGTCAGCATAATTATCTCGATTGGAGAGCAGCCAATCCATATTTTTCGTATTCAGCACCATCGGAAATAACCATTGGGTTACGAGCGCTAAAATAAGGGAATAAATAATCACGTCTACCATTTTATGTGTCTCCTATAATTAATAGTTAAACCATTAGACTAGTTATAAGGCGGAGAATCAAGCGTACCAATTAATATTATATTAAATGGTTTATGGTTAGAGGCGTGAAACGATGATTAAAAAGAGACCCAGTATAAAACATAGGAACATCCACCGAATCAAACTTATGCTTCGTTGCGGAGCACCTTGAAATTCTTTCCAGATAAATACACCCCATATGGCAGCTATCATGGTAGCGCCTTGACCTAAACCGTAAGAAATTGCAAATCCTGCTTTCTCTGAAGCCAGAATATTTAAAGACATACCTAAACACCATATGGCGCCACCTAAAAGACCTACGGCATGTAGCTTTGTATTTCCTTGTAGATAATAATCTTTATAAGTTACGGGTGAGCCCTTAAGTGGGCGGTACATAAAAATAGAATTCCAAAGGAAATTAGACACCAAAAGACCCATAGAAAAAACGAACACTGCAGAATAAGGAGTCATCAATCCGGGCTCTGGAGCGGTAAAATCAAGTGACATGGAAGCGGCAACAAAACGATAAAAGAAACCCATCAATAAGCCACCAGCAATAGATAAAATAATTCCTTGGTTTGGAGTTTGTTGTTTATCTGTTGATAACCCACGATAAGCCAAAGCATCAAAAATAATTGCTAATGCAACCAGGAAAACACCGCCGAATAATAGAAGTGGATCGCCAATTGGTACCGCAAAATAATTGACCAACACGCCCAGCACCAAAGCAATACCAATTCCTACAGGGAATGCTACCGCCATTCCGGCAATATCAATTGCCGCCACAATCAATAAATTGGCCAGATTAAAAATAACCCCACCTAGAAACGCCGAGCTTAAAGATGCCTGAGAAGCTTGTTGTATATCAATAAGGAATGCTCTGCCAGACTCGCCATTACTGCCCAACGTCATTGACATTAGCAGCGAAAATAAAACCACACCGATTGCATAATCCCAGTAAAACAATTGAAATGACCATGATCGACTCGCAAGTTTCTGTGTATTCGCCCATGATCCCCAACAAAACATCGTTATCACACAAAAAACAACCGCGGAAGAATAACTGTCCACTATAAACATAAGTTAACCTCATTTGAAAAAGGCATGGAGTCTTGAGCTCCCTTACGAGTCACCGAAATAGAAGCCGCATGGCACGCTTTGTTAATGCCCTCTTCCAGCTCCAATCCATTGGCTAGCGCGACTGAGAGAGCGCCATTAAAACAATCACCAGCAGCAGTAGTATCAACGGCATTCACTGTTGGTGAAGCAATTAATTGTAGATTATCATCGCCAGACGCCAACAATACACCATCTGTGCCCATCGTAATGGCGACATTTTTAACTCCGGTTTGTAGTAATTTTTTTGCTGCCGCCTTTGCTGAATTTTGGTCAATGACCTCAATTCCTGATAAATGGGTGGCTTCAGTTTCATTGGGGGTGATTAAGAAAAGTCCATCAAGAAAATTCTCGGGTAACTATCTCGCAGGTGCTGGATCAAGACTAACCTTTCTATTTGAATCT
>JAYZHY010000078.1:0-3621 GCA_036166115.1 Pseudomonadota bacterium
CAATGCTTGAACCACATGTTCCTGTCCAACAATATCTGGAAATTTTCTAGGTCGCCACTTACGTGCAAGGGCAAGATAACTCATAACTCAACCAATCTTTATTTAAAGAAATTTTCAATCTACTTAAAGGTAGTGTAACAAAAAAATCTAGATGGAAAACAACACAAAATTATAGATCCGCGCTAGCTTAATCCCGGCACCCGATGTTTCCGCTGCCGCTGCTCCCTTCCGGGCCTGACGGGGTTTACGAATAATCGCCGCAGGCAAACCAGCACGGACCAATTAAATTATCGCTTTGAATTGAAACTTTCTCAATAAATATTAAAAAATCAAGAGTTATAGTCTATAGTTTTGGTTATACTCTAAGCGAAATAATTACCTAAAAACTATGAAAAAAAATAACGAATTTCTAAGTGTTGATCCATACAACGGAATGACAGATAAAAATCCTGGTGTGGTTTGCAATCTAATTAATGGTGGGTGGAAAAAAAACAAATCTACTCGAGAGGATATAATTGACCCTATAGATGGACAAAAATTTCTGCTTGTCCCCGATACAACAGATCATTCTGAATTTATTGACGATATAGCCAAACAAGCAAATTTCGGATTGCATAATCCTTTTTATAACCCTGATCGCTATATCATGCTAGGAAAAGTATGCGCCAAAGCAGCAGCAATGCTAGCTAAACCGGAAATTGAAGACTACTTTTCGAGATTAATTCAACGTGTAATGCCAAAAGACAACAATCAATGCTTAGGTGAAGTCACTGTAACTCGAGTATTCCTTGAAAATTTTAGTGGCGATGGAGTACGATTTCTGGGTAGAGGTTTTTCTCACCCTGGTGACCATCAAGGTCAAGAATCTCGAGGTTATCGGTGGCCTTTTGGTCCAGTGGTTATTATCGCGCCTTTTAATTTCCCACTTGAGATCCCTGCCCTGCAAACTCTTGGGGCTTTATTTATGGGTAATAAACCTTTGGTAAAAATTGACTCCAAGGTCAGCATCGTATTTGAACAATTCTTGAGGTTATTAATCCACTGCGGCCTCCCCAAAGATAATGTCAATATGATTCATTGTCGTGGTTCTGAAATGGGTAAATTAATTGATAAAGCAAAGGGCGATATACGCCTTATTCAATTTACTGGCTCAAGCCAAATCGGTGAACGCATATCAAAAACGATGAATGGAAAAATTAGATTAGAAGATGCAGGTTTTGATTGGAAAATTATAGGGCCTGATTTTCATGAAGAATATCTGGAATACGTCGCTTGGCAATCCGATCAAGATGCCTATGCAGCTTCTGGTCAAAAATGCTCCGCACAGAGTATTTTATTTTGTCACAAAAATTGGACGAGTAAACTATTACCAAAACTAAAAGAACTGGCTTCAAAAAGAAATTTTGAAGATCTAACTATTGGTCCAATATTATCTTGGACCAACAAAGAAATGCTTGATCATATAAATTCGGTTCTGGCAATAACAAAAACTGAATTATTATTTGGCGGTGATGTAATCGATAAATACAATATTCCTAGTTGTTATGGAATGATTGAACCCACGGCCATAAAAGCCCCATTAAACGAACTACTGGGCAATAACTTTGAATTACTAACAACAGAGTTATTCGGTCCTTTTCAGGTTATTGTCGAATACAATGATAATGATATCCCGGCGATCACATCAGTCCTTGAGAAAATTCCAAATCGCCTCACTGCTGCGATTGTCAGTAAATCCATAGCTTTTCAACAAAAAATACTTGGCTCGACTGTAAATGGAACAACATATTGTGGCATGAGAGCTAGAACTACAGGTGCGCCACAAAATCATTGGTTTGGACCTTGTGGTGACCCAAGATCTGCCGGCATAGGAACACCAGAAGCGATTATCCACACTTGGAGCGGTCATAGAGAAATCATCTTTGATCGGGGCCCAATACCAAAAAACTAGAAAATAAATAAAACAAAAGAATGAACAGAAAATTAGATACAGGTACATCGATTTTTCATGTGATGACTGAATTGTCAAACAAACATGAAGCAATCAATTTATCGCAAGGTTTTCCTGGTTTTAACCCCGATCCCAGACTACTTGAGATGGTATGCAAATACCTCAATGGTAATAACAATCAATATGCACCAATGACTGGTGTCCCAGAACTTCGAGAAAGTGTTGCAAAAAAAATACAGAAATTCTATGGAAGAGCTGTCGATTCAAGTAATGAAATAACTATTTGCGATGGAGCAACTGAAGCTCTTTTCAGTATCATCCTAGCAATAGTCCACCATGGCGACGAGGTCATTGTTCTTGATCCTGCTTACGATAATTATGTTCCGGCTGTCATATTAGCTGGCGGTACAACCAAACACATCCCTTTAATAAAAACAACTGACCGAGTTGATTACCATATTGATTGGCAGATGCTTAAAGACAAAATAAACGAAAAGACAAAATTAATAATTATTAATTTTCCTCATAACCCAACAGGTGCAATTCTAAATGAAAATGACCTTAACATGCTTGCTGAAATAACCCGCAACACATCCATATATATCATGGCTGATGAAGTCTATGAGCATATTGTCTTTGAAGGAGAAAAACATTTAAGCTTACTGTGCCACGATGAATTGTGGTCTAGATCATTTATTATCTCCTCTTTTGGTAAAACATTTCATGCCACTGGATGGAAAGTTGGTTATTGTGCTGCCCCCGCAGAACTTACAGAAGAAATGCGACAAATCCATCAATGGTCTTGCTATTCTGTTGTAACGCCAATTCAGCTCGGTCTGGCTGAATTTATGCATACATTCCCAGAATACATAGAAACATTATGTGGTTTCTACGAGAAAAAAAGAGACTTATTCTGTAATTTAATTAAAAATTCAAAATTTACTTTTAGGCCATCTGCAGGCTCTTTTTACCAACTGTTGGATTACAGTAAAATCAGTGATGATAACGATGTTTCTTTCGCAAAAAAATTAATAAAAGAAATTGGTGTGGCGGCTATACCAATTTCTGTTTTTTATAAAGACCCACCAAAAGAACAAAAATTAAGATTTTGCTTTGCAAAAGAAGATGATGTGCTAAAAAAAGCTGCCAAAAAATTATGTCAACTTTAGTTAAAATATTAAACCCATGACGAATACTAAGTTCCGATACACCACAGTGATGGCTGTCGTTATCGCCAATATGATTGGCACTGGTGTTTTTACTAGCCTTGGATTTCAATTGATTGATATTCAATCTGGATTCGCAATATTGTTACTGTGGGCATTAGGGGGCCTCATTGCGATATGCGGTTCAATGACATACGCCGAACTAGGTGCCGCCCTACCAAGATCTGGCGGAGAATATAACTTCCTTTCAAAAATTTATCATCCTTGTGCAGGATTCATCTCAGGTTGGATTTCGACAACAATCGGTTTTGCAGCACCTACAGCACTTGCTGCAATAACGTTCGCTGCCTATTTGATGTCAATATTCCCCGATATTGATAACAATTGGATACGTCAATTAATTGCCAGTGCTTTAATTATAATATTAGCAATAATCCATTCAAGCAGCCGAAAGAATAGCGGTGGATTACAAGTAACATTTACCCTAATAAAAATAGGTATTAT
>JAYZHY010000079.1:0-9726 GCA_036166115.1 Pseudomonadota bacterium
GGTAAGAATGCTGTATAAATAAGGATTGCTGCCATTGATACTATGGTAGCCAACAAACCTCTTCCTCCGTCAAGGATCCCAAAAGCTTTGCCTTGAGAATAATCACCACCCCATTCTTTTGTCGCTTTAATCATTGCGGACCAGAATAAAAATATGGTGGTTATTCCCCAATAACCGTAAATCAGAAACATTGTACTAATATCAGGAATGGAGGCCATATAAAATCCTCCAAATGATGTTAAAAAAAGAGAAGATGACATGAGAGTGCGAGCAGAAAATTTATCCGCCAACATGCCTCCAAAAAAATAAGAGAACATGGCTGTAATACCATAAAATGCATAGATATCACCTAAATTGGTGTTGCTGAGATTGAAGACATCTAAAAAAGTAGGGCGAAAAAAACGAGCTAAATGGAACGGCAATCCAAAGATTATTTCTCCGGCCAAGATCAAGAGAATCATATGAATCAAGCGATTTTGTGTTTTTAAAGCTTGCATAAGAAGAGAATATTCCACAATAAAGCAAAAAGAGGTAAATCCAACAGCCAAGATATTATATTAAATGTTAAAATAATTATTTCCAAAATATAAGGTAAATTATCATTACATTGATATTGGCATTCTTTGCAACTGCTCTTTTGTATGCTTCCGTTGGTTTTGGCGGCGGCTCAACGTATAACGCCCTTTTAATATTAATGGAGATTGATTACACATTGGTGCCTGTAATTGCACTTACTTGTAATTTGATTGTTGTCAGTGGTAATTCTCTTAGATATCACAAGTATCAATGCATACCTTGGAAGTTTACCCTTCCGGTTATTTCTATATCAATTCCGTTTGCTTTTATTGGCGGCAATATGATTCTTGAGGAAGAGGTTTTTATCAAGATTTTGGCTTGGACCTTGTTGCTTTCAGGCATTTCAATGTTTTATAAAAATCGAGAAATTAAAACATTCTCGAGCAAATTAGATACTCCTTTAGGAAAATTTTTAACTGTCTTTATCGCAGGTATTTTAGGTTTTCTTGCTGGATTGGTAGGTATCGGTGGCGGCATATTTTTCGCTCCGATATTACATCTTACACAAGTTCTCCCAACAAGAAATATTGCTGCGTTTACCAGTATCTTTATTTTGGTTAATTCTATAGCTGGTCTTATTGGTCAATTAAGCAAAAACCAGGGTTTTGATATTCAAATGCAGGAATTGAATTATATATGGTTAGTCATTGCGGTTCTTATTGGCGGGCAAATTGGGTCTCATCTTAGTATCAAAAGAATAAGGCCGATTGTTGTACGCCGCTTAACTGCAGTTTTGGTGATTTATGTAGGATGTAGATTGTTATTAATATAAGATAAATATTCATTAATCAATGAAGCGCATCGCCAGAAATTGTTTAGGAGCTGGGCATGACATTAAAAATTAGAAAGTTTGTTGTTCATGATGAAGAAACTTTGATCGAAGGTTTCCGTGAAGCAAAAAAACCATTGAGAATGTTTGCGGTGGCAGCAATTATAGAAAACCCATGGTCTGGTCAATATGTTGCCGAATTGAAATCAGAAATTTTGTCAATTGCACCACCTCTGGGTGAAGAATTAACTCAACGCATTACAACATTGGCGGGTGGTGGTGATAAAATAGAAGCTTATGGTAAAGCAGCCGTTGTAGGTTTAGACGGAGAAATAGAACATGCTTCGGCGTTGATTCATACATTAAGATTTGGTAATTATTATCGCGAAGCAGTTGGAGCGAAGAGCTATTTATCATTTACAAATACGCGCGGTCCTGCCAATTCTCCCGTAATGGTACCGTTGATGGATAAAAATGATGCTGGCAGACGCTCTCATTACTTAACCATTCAGTTTTCTATTGCGGACGCACCTCGTGCTGATGAAATTGTAGTAGTTCTAGGAGGCTCTATTGGCGGTCGCCCTCATCATCGTATCGGTGATCGTTATCAAGACTTAAAAGATCTCGGCCATGATGTGGACAACCCTGCCTCGGTATAAGACTGCCAATAATATTGCTTATTCCAGAGCAGGCAATGGCCCAAATCTTCTTATGATTCATGGTGTAGGTCTAAGGCTGGAGAGTTGGGCAGCTCAAATACAATTTTTGAGTAAGAAATTCACTGTGATTGCAGTTGATTTGCCAGGGCATGGTGAAAGCAATAATTTAAGGATGAAACCAAGCAATCTAGATTCATATGTTGAAGAAATAAAATTATTTGCCGATGAAGTCATTGAAGATTCATGTATTGTTATTGGTCATTCTTTAGGTGCATTGATTGCCCTTAGCTATGCCGATCAATATGAACAAGAATGTGATGGAATTATTGCGTTAAATTGTATTTATCAGCGCACCAATAAAGCTATAAGGCAAGTTCAATTACGCTCAAAAAAACTTGCCACAAAAGAAATGAATCAAGAGATTGAAGCTACTATCAAACGATGGTTTGGTACGAGTCCAACTGGTTATTATTTAGAATTAGTGAATATTTGCCGACAATGGTTGCTTGAGTCTAATAAAGAGGGTTATGTTGAGGCATACGATATTTTTGCTAAGCAAAGAGGAGTTTCAAAAGAAATGCTTGCTACAAATAATTTGCCCATCGCTTTCATAACAGGTACGTTAGATTCAAACTCAACATCGTCAATGAGTAGAGAGATGGCTAAATTATGTCCTCTCGGTATAGCCAGAGAAATTAGTGGAGCTGGACACCTAGCTCAGATGACACATGCTGAAGAAGTAAACGAGATAATTCAATCATTTGCTTTGAGTATACAAAACTAAATAGAGTGAGACAGGTCAGTGAGATTTTCTCTTTTCGCACATATGGAACGAACAGATCGGAATCAAACTTATGTTGATTTGTATGATGAATTTGTGACGCTATGCAAACTTGCAGATGAAGGTGGGATGCATGCAATATGGACCGGCGAACACCATTGTATGGATTTTACAATTGCGCCGAATCCTTTTATTACTATTTCTGATTTAGCCAGTAAGTTAGATAACGTAAGATTGGGCACAGGAACTATAGTTGCCCCATTTTGGCACCCTATAAAATTGGCTGGAGAGTCAGCCATGACTGATATAGTTACATCTGGTAGGTTAGAATTAGGTATTGCAAGAGGTGCATACACGTATGAGTATGAACGACTAATGCCTGGAATGGATGCATGGCAAGCAGGAGAACGTTTAAGAGAAATGATTCCAGCCCTCCGTGGATTATGGGGAGGCAATTATACGCATCAAGGTGAATACTATAATTTCCCGGCATCAACTTCTACACCAAAACCACTGCAACCTAATGGCCCACCTATATGGATTGCCGCGAGAGATCCAAATAGTCATGAATTTGCTGTTGCAAATAATTGTAATGTGCAGGTGACGCCCCTCTGGCAGGGAATTGAAGAAGTAGAAAGTCTAATTGGACGCTTTTTGGGTGCGAAAGCTAAGCACCAAGATTCAACCCATGCAAAAATAATGCTATTGCAGCATGCTTACATCAGTAATAATAAAAGTGAGCTTGAGCAAGCAGCCATCATGTTCAGTGAATTTTATGCTCATTTTGGTGCTTGGTTTAGTAACGAAAGATCAGTTGATCAAGGTCTAATGAAAAAACTGACCTCTAAGGAGATCCAATCTCTGGATGCTTACGCACCTGAAATTATGAGAAATAACCTTGCAATTGGAACTGCAACAGAAGTCATAGATCTAATAAAGAAATACGAGGACCTTGGTTATGATGAATTTTCGTATTGGATTGATTCGGGGATGAGCTTTGATTTAAAAAAAGCCTCTTTAGAAAGGTTTATTAACGAGGTTATGCCAGCTTTTAATTAATAGGTAGTCATATATGAGTACAAAAAAAGAATTGCCGCATTATCCGTTATTGATAGATGGCGTCACCGATGAAGGTACAACTAAAGAAAGATTTTCCAGTATAAATCCACATAATGGCAAGGTATGGGCTACCTTCTCAGCGGCCAATAATAAAGATGTGAATCGAGCAGTATCAGTCGCTAAACAATCTTTAAATGATAGTGATTGGACTAATATGTTGCCTACTGATCGCGGAAAGTTATTGTTTAGGCTGGCCGATTTAATTGAATTGCATGCATCTGATATTGGCGCAATCGAAACCAATGATAGTGGTAAGTTACTTGTTGAAACAGTAACACAAACCAAATATGTTGCAGACTATTATCGTTACTATGCTGGCTTAGCGGATAAGTTAGAGGGCGCGACGTTACCGATTGATAAATCGGATATGCACGTATATACCACCTGTGAACCTATTGGCGTGGTGGCTGCTGTGGTTCCATGGAATGCGCAAATGTTTCTCACGGCGACAAAACTCGCACCAGCACTGGCTGCTGGGTGTGCTGTTATTGTTAAAGCTTCAGAAATCGCACCTTGTGCCTTATTGTATTTTGGTGAGTTAATTAAAGAGGCAGGATTCCCAGATGGAGTGGTTTCGATTATTACTGGCGATGCAGAAAATTGTGCTATACCTTTAACCACTCATCCTGATATAGATCGTATTGCATTTACAGGGGGTCCAGGTGTAGCAAAACAGATTGTTATCAATTCTGCGGAAAATTTTGCCGTCACCACACTTGAGCTTGGAGGAAAATCCCCCATCCTTATTTTCAAAGACGCAGATATTGAGGGAGCCATTAATGGAATTATTGCTGGGAATTATGGCGCTTCTGGACAATCTTGTGTGGCCGGATCAAGAGTCATTGTGCATGAATCATTAAAGGAGATATTAATAAAAAAATTATCCGAAAGAGTTGATTCAATAATTATTGGCAATCCGACTGATTCTAAAACTCATGTAGGGCCTTTATGTACCGAGAAGCAAATTGAACTGATTGAGGAAACATTGAGTAAAGCTAAAGCTCAGGGAGCAAAAATACATTTTGGTGGTAAAAGACAAGTTCGAGAAGGCTATTATTTTGAGCCCACATTAGTAGATTGTCCCAACGAATCTATTGTTACCCTTGAAACTGAAATGTTTGGCCCAGTTATGTCGATATTGTCTTTCAAAACAGAAGATCAGGCTATTAAATTAGCAAATAACAGTCAGTATGGCCTTGGCTCTGGCATATTCACTAATAATCTTGCCCGTGCACATCGAGTTTCAAAAAAAATTAAAGCCGGTATTTGTTGGGTTAATAGTTATCGCGCCATCTCACCAATTGCGCCATTTGGCGGATTTAATCACTCAGGTTATGCCAGAGAGGCTGGCATGCAGGCAATTAATGATTATATTCGCACTAAAACTACTTGGATTAATATATCCGATGCGCCGATGGCTAATCCTTTTGTCATGCGTTAGTTAATTTGTTTTATATTTTTCCATCATTTAGCAATGTCTTAATCAGTGAAATTGCCATAAGAGCAACAATTACTGAAAACGGCAGAGCCCCTATAATCATCACCGACCGCAATGCATCCATGCCACCAGCTAACAATAAGACGCCAATAAGCACCGCGAACAGCGCACCCCAGATGACTATATGTTTCGACTGTTTTTGTCTTTGATTGCCTCCTGAGGCGAGTGTATTGATAATCAAAATACCAGAGTCTGCTGAGGTTACTAAAAAAGTCACCAACAATATCACAATGATTATTGAGAGCATGATGGCCAATTTAGATGAAAGCATTAAATTGATTGTTTCAAATAATTGTGCAGAAATATCTGCATTAACGATAGCCCCCTGAGCCACACCAGACAATTCAAGATCAACTGCGGTACCACCAACAAATGCAAACCAAACTAAACCTATTAAGGATGGAACAATAATCGCACCGAGGACATACTCACGAATTGTTCTGCCGCGAGAAACACGTGCCAAGAATAGACCAACAAAGGGCGCGAAGGCGATCCACCAAGCCCAATAAAAGATTGACCATGCGCTCTGCCATTCTTGTAGGGTTTTGGAAGGCTCAATACCGGTATCTCTCCAGACTGTAGTCGACATAGCTGGTAAGGCAATTAGGTAATCCCATATGGCGTAAAAAAAAGTTTTTAGAGCAAAAAATGTTGCGCCAAATAAGATGAAAAAGACGACCAAGAAGGCGGATAAACTCATATTGATGTTTGATAGCCACTTAATGCCTCGCTTTAAACCTGATGCAGCCGATAAGCAAGAGGCGCAAACAATTAGCATTAACCCAGCTAGTTGGGCGATAAGCGTCGGTTTTCCTCCGCCATCAACTAACCAAGTCATACCAGTGATATTGAAAAGACCTGATGCAAATTGTGATACACCATAGCCAATTGTCACACTAAGACCAACGATTGTGGCAAGGATAGCAAAGATATCTGCAGCATGGCCAGCACCACTAGTCATGGCGCGACCAAAAAGAGGTTGTAGCGCACTCCGAATCGTTAAAGGTAATCGGTGACTGTATGACAAGTAACCCAATGAAATACCAATTACGCCATAGCAAGCCCATGGCGTAAGACCATAGTGCAACATGGCCCATTTATAAGCATTGCGGACATTATTTTCATTTAGCCCAACGCTCAATCCCTTTATCGTATCTGGATTGTTGGCGAAGTGAAAAATGGGTTCAGCCGTTGAGTAGGTGAGCATCCCTACACCTATTCCTGCGCTAAACATCATTGATAACCAGGATAATGTGCTGAACTCAGGAGTTTCATCGGGCAGCCCTAATTTTATATGAGCAGTGCGCGGCCACAGCCCAAGAACTAAACATACAATAGTGTAGAATGCAGTCACAAAGACATACCAACCTCCGAAAGTTTTGGTAGACCAATTCTGAGCTTCTAGCAAAATCTGTCCAGCAACGGAAGGTGAAAATCCCACCCAAAGTATTAGCGCCCCAATCAGTAATTTTGGCACTACGGCAACAATACGGTTAAAGCCTTTATAGAAACCAGACTTTTCCGTATTGATTGATTCTGCTAGTTGTTGCCGATCTAATTGTGATTGATACAAAATCGTTGCTCCTCAGTAATGAGCTTAAGCAACACTATCAATTAGGTCAGAAGCTCAAAAAGAAAAAGTATTCTATTATTTTACATTGGTACTTTCTTTATTATTCACCCGCACCAAGACGAGATTTTTCGCTTGCTTCGACTAATATCTGATCAGCTATCTGTGATAGTTTTTGATAGTTTTTAGTGTCAATATTTAAGCCATTTATGATTTTATCAGTATATCTTTCTTCAAAATCATTTGCAGATATCTTGAGAGTGTTTTTGTTGTTGTTATTTTCATGGGTTTTTGTAAATGATTCAGGAAAATTAATTTCATTTATAGAGCATATTAAATCTAGATTAGGTTTATTGTTAGACGATAATTTTTTTGTTTTTATTTCTTTGTAGTTTGGGTATTTTTGATCTGGACTGATGCTCGCAATTTGCGCTAAATTCTTTTCTGGTTCTGTCCACCAAGCTATGGTGTACCAACCATTTTGACTGAATTTAATCAGAGCGGGCAGGATAGTTATTGGATACATCACATCTTTAATACTGGTGTGACAAAGTCTTTCTTGATGGCATTTAGCTAATGTCATGTCAGTAATAATGCTGGCTACATGAAGAATACTGTGACCGTTATTATTAAATATCAAACGTTGTTCTTGATCTTCAACTAAATCAGTTGATAGGTCAGTTTTTTGTGGCGCAGAATTTATCATTTTAAGAAAATTAGTAACGCCTTCAAAATTATGCAATTCGAGCCAGTGAATTATGTATGCAAGATCATCATAATCATATTGATGCCCATAATGTGACTCACAAGCACGATTAAGAAGGGCTTTGAATTCATTGATTGAGATCCTAATGAATTTCATTTCCTTTACTCGATTTATCATTTGGCATGACAGGAAAAAACCAATCATCCGCACATTCTTTATCAATATCTTTGGTGATAGGCGCTCCTTGGAACATCGTGTTTCGGACCCAGAGTCGAGACTTCGGATCAAATTTACCAACACCGAAGAAAGACAATTTACATCGCAGTAAATGAATTGGCAGCACATCCTTATCAAGTAAATTAGCTTGGATCTCACCATAAGTTGTTTTTGACATGGTTTGTATGCGACGGATTATTTGTCGATGTACCGGGTAAGCAAAAACGAATTCAGCAACGGTATTAATTTTTATTTCTGGTGTTAATGAATTCATTGTTGAATAACATTGTTCAACTGCTCGAGCAATTCCGATTAGTATTTCTTTTTCTTCACCATTATCAATATTTCTAGTGCCCAATCGGGGTTCCATCTTTTCTTCAGATCGATACCAAAAAACCGTATCGACATCTTTTGATTTAAAATCATAGTGTAAAGCCCATTTATACTTACTTTCTATTATGTTTTTAAGATCGGCCAGACTCATTTCAGGAATCAGTTCATATTTTTCATCTATAACTTCATTTTCTTCTATTGCTAATGCTTCTTTGGGATGAACCTCAATAAGTATGGTATTAATGATTTCCTGTGTTTCAATCCCGTAAACGTCTGTTACATATTTAATGAGTTGCTGCCAATCTTTTATTTTTGTCCTTTCTTTTGCAATCCATTGCATGATTGAGATGAGATTATTGCTGGCATCTTTATTGATTTTTTTCTGTGCATTATTTTCTGTGGATATTTCTTGTAAATGCATGCTGGCCCGTTTTACCAATAAAGAGAATTCATTCAGTTTTTTGTTATCTGGTTTGGTTGAAGAAATAATGTGCGCCAAAGCAAATTCTCTTTTTTCAATCCAGCTATTTATTAGTAGGGGGTGTTTTATTAGAAAAGGAGCCATTCCAAGGCCAGTTGCATTTCCAATGCCAATGTATCGTTTTATGTCATCATTTAGTTTAACTGCAGTTTCAGGGGCACGCATTGAAGCAATATGATCAGTCTGATCTAGGCTAAACTGTCTAATCAAGAAACAAGAAAACATTTCAGCTGAAAAAGGTTCAGAAAAGTCGCTGTAGTGTAATCTTACTTTTTCCCAATCGGCCATGCCAAATTTACCGCTGCCATAAACGGCGGTAGTGCGATACAAATATCCGACCTCATTGATTTTTTTTATGGATGGCTGTTCGCCGGAACTAAGCTGATCAATAACGTATTTAAAATTTCGACTACTCTTATTTGCTCTTGATAAGATAATACAATTTGATGGCATTCTGCCTTGCTCTTGCAATGGAACATTTTGTCTGAGTGTTTCTAATTCATTTTGATTAAACGAGCCATGTCTTAATGTTACCGTCATGTCCCATGCTTCAGCGATAACTCTATCTGTCCGAAGATTGGGATCTAAAAAGTCCGAAAATACAACAAAATGGTAATTATTTTTTGGTGTTTTTATTTCGTAAATGGCTTCTCCGAAACCATCTTTATCAAGATTAAAAACAGAAAGATTGATGGCCCATTTCTCACGCGTAATTTTCCGTATTATTTTCCGCATAAAACTTAATTTATAAGGATAGAAACTGCCCAATCTTTTTAAGTCCATTACTATCGATGGATCTCTTAAATGTTCTTTCTCTGGCGTGATTTTTTGGGATAGGTTATGCATGCGCTTTAACTGTTTGAGGCAGTGAAAGACGAGTTAAAGAAATTCAACCAATTCTGTCCCATAATTTTTTCAATATCTTGTGACGTAAAGCTCACGGCCTCAAGCCCGTTAATTATATTTTGAAAGCCAAGGTTATCCTTAAACCAATCGGGTTGTTTTGGCCAAGAAGGTT
>JAYZHY010000080.1:0-7604 GCA_036166115.1 Pseudomonadota bacterium
ATTTTTCTAAAGATGGTTTAAATGAAGCGTTTCGTTTTCGAAATCCTAATATTTCAAGTGAATGTGGATGTGGAGAAAGTTTCAGTATTTAATGAGTTGTAACCCACTCTTAATATTTCTTGGAAATTAGGGTCCTTAGGTACAATTTGATTTTATATATATAGGATGTGATGTTATGTCGAATGAACTTACACTTTCAATTATTAAACCTGATGGCATTCAGAAGAACTTAATTGGAGAAATTTATAATCGTTTTGAGAAAGCTGGTCTTGAAATTGTAGCTTCTAAAATGATGCATTTGTCTAAAGAGGAAGCAGAAGGTTTTTATGCGGTTCATTGCGAGAGACCATTCTTTAATGATTTGGTAAATTATATGACATCTGGGCCAGTTCAAGTTCAAGTGCTCCAAGGAGAATCAGCTATTGACGCAAATAGAAAGATCATGGGCGCAACCGATCCTTCTGAGGCAATCGCCGGTTCAATTAGGGCTGATTTCGCGGACAGTATTGAAGAAAACATTGTCCATGGCTCCGATGGCCCTGAAACTGCAGCACAAGAAATAAATTTCTTTTTTAACGATAACGAAATCTGTGAACGAACAAGAAAATAATCAGATGAAACAGAACTCTCATGGAAGCACAGAAGAAAAATTTATTGGGATTAACTCAAAGTGACTTAGAGGAGCTATTTGTCAATCTTGGTTATAAGCGATTTCATGCCAAGCAATTTCTGAGATGGACGCATCAGAAGCATGTAACTGATATTAATCTAATGTCAGACTTCTCTAAAGATCTTCGGAAAGAATTAAGTGCTCATTCAGGAATTTATTTACCCGAAATTGTTTCTGAAAATACCTCGAAAGATGGAACGGTTAAATGGCTTTTTGATTCTGGAGTTGGTCAAGCAATTGAGACCGTCTTTATTCCAGAGATTGATCGAGGAACTCTTTGCATATCATCTCAAGTCGGTTGTGCCTTGGATTGCTCATTTTGTGCGACTGGCCATCAAGGTTTTAATAGAAATTTAACAGCAGCAGAAATTGTTGGCCAATTATATTACGCCAATGATGTTTTACCTAAAAGGAAAAATGGATTGCCTGCAATTACGAATGTTGTTTTTATGGGCATGGGGGAGCCGCTTGCTAATTTCAAGAACGTTATCAAATCCATCGAAATTATGCTGTCAGATAATGCTTATGGATTGTCAAGGCGTCGAGTTACATTGAGTACTGCTGGGGTCGTGCCAAATATAGAGCTTCTGGGGGATATTTGTAATGTTTCTATGGCAGTATCTCTGCATGCACCAAATGATAAATTGAGAGACGAGTTGGTACCGATAAATAAGATTCACCCTATCTCGGAACTGCTTAACGCGTGTTGGCGGTATACTGAAAAGCGTTCAAATCGATATATAACTTTCGAATATGTTATGTTGAAGAATATTAATGATTCCATGGGGCACGCTAGAGAATTGACCAAATTAATTTTAAATAAACCTGCAAAGATAAATTTAATTCCATTTAATAACTTTAATGGTTCAAAGTATGAGAGTTCCTCAATGAATCAAATAAAAAAATTCCAAACCAAGTTGCGTGAACAGGGGATAATTGTTACAACAAGGAAAACTCGGGGAGATGATATTAATGCTGCATGCGGTCAATTAGCTGGAAAAGTCAATAATAAAGTGATTTCTAGACTTAGCGAAAAGAGACGGAGGCCAGTAAACATACATTAGTATGTTTTGATATTGGTAAATTAAAGATGAGTGATGATTCTGATAATCAGAAAGAGAGTAAGGTAGCTTTAGGTAAAGAGCTTGCTAAAATTAGGCTTGAGAAGAAACTCAGTATAAAAGAAATAGCAAGAGAAATAAGGATTGAGCCCTCAGTAATCAAAAAAATCGAGAAGAATGATTTTGAGTCAATTGGCGCACCAGTATTTGTCAAAGGTTATCTTCGTCAATACGCCAGTTTTATAGAAATGGATGCTGATGAAGTATTGGAAAAATATAACCAATTAAATCCCAAAGAAGATGCATCGCCAATTATTAATGATTCTGTCCAACAATTAAGTAAATTCATTGTAACGCCTAAGATTATTATTTTTTCTATTTCATCAATTGCAATTTTTATGATTCTTTGGTTTTTGTTTTCTTATTTTACTAAGCAAGATAAAGGATTTGAATCTAATATTATTACAAATAATATAGAATTGGATCTTAATCAAGAACCATCCAATGTAACCGAAGCTGTAGCAATAGAGCCTGAGTTGATTGAATCCCAAGACTTAACCGAAAGCATTACAGTGATAGAAAATCAAGAACCATCCAATGTAACCGAAGCTGTAGCAATAGAGCCAGTGGTGGTTGAGGAGAGGCCATCAATTGTGCTGACTATGAATTATCGAGGATTGTGTTGGGCCGAAGTCTATGATTCAGATGGTAATCAAATCTTTTATGGTTTTGGCGATGCGGATAATGATGTAAATGTAACTGGTGTTGGTCCATTAGATGTTACGCTCGGTGCAGCAGATGAATTGATTAGTATTCAGGTCAATGAGCAAGATTACTCAATCATTGATCCCGTGAGACGCGGAGAAGTGCTTAGATTCCAGATTGAAGGACTATAAAACCATGAAACCAAAAACTATTAGAGGTATGAACGATTTATTGCCAGAAACATTAGCTACATGGCGTTATTTGGAAAATGAAATTATACGTATAGTGGAATCTTATGGTTACAGCGAGATTCGCTTGCCCATTATGGAGAGAACAGAGCTTTTTAAACGATCTATTGGCGAGGAAACTGATATTGTTGAAAAAGAAATGTACACATTTCTTGATCGGAATGATGAAAGCATTACTCTTAGGCCTGAAGCAACGGCATCGATGGTTCGAGCTGGAATAACTCATGGCTTGCTTCATAATAAACAACAAAAAATGTGGACCATGGGACCCATGTTTCGTTACGAGAAACCACAAAAAGGTCGCTATCGGCAGTTTCACCAGTTCAATATTGAAGCTATGGGTTACGAAGGCCCAGATGTAGACGCTGAATTAATCATTCTATGTGCCAGAATGTGGAAAGCACTGAATATAAGAGATTTAACGTTAAAAATTAATTCTTTGGGAAATCATGAGTCTCGCAAGATGTATCGTAAGGATTTAATTTCTTATTTTTCATCTCATGCAAAAGATCTAGATGAAAACAGTCTTGGACGGTTAAATACAAATCCACTGAGGATATTAGACAGCAAGAATCCGGACATGCAGTCCATTATCAATGACGCGCCAAAATTACTTGATTATTTGGATGATGAATCTAAAGCACATTTTGACAATCTAAGAAAATTACTTGATGACGCGGATATTCAATATGAGGTTCAGCCTAGATTGGTCAGAGGTTTGGATTATTACAATCGAACTGTATTTGAGTGGGAAACAGATGTTCTAGGAGCACAAGGAGCTGTTTGTTCGGGAGGTAGGTACGATGATTTAGTCGGAAAACTAGGAGGTCGAGCTACTGCAGCAATTGGATGGGCGATGGGGATGGAGCGATTAGTAAGTCTCTATGAAAATTCAAATGAAAAAAAATTAAAGAATTCCCCTCAAATATATATTGCTATTGATGGAGATGATGCTTTGAAAAAAGGTTTTGAGATTAGCGAAGAGTTACGCGATGTATATCCCAATATTAGGATACAATTGAATATGGGTGGAGGTAGCTTTAAGTCGCAATTAAAACGTGCGGATAAATGTCAGGCGATTTATGCGATAATTATTGGTAAGGATGAGATAGAGAATAAATATTTAAGCTTAAAATCACTTCGCAGCAATGAATGTCAAGTGAATATTCCATATAAGAAATTCACAGATGAGATAGGTAAAATTCTTCAGTTGGCAGATTAGAATATAAACAGTTAAAAATTAAATAAAAAAGGCATTACTCGTGGACGACTTACTTTCAGAAAAAGAACAAATTCAATATATACGTGAATGGTGGCAAGAAAATCGACTATATATATTTGTAGTAGGCTTCTTATTGATAGGCGGTATTGCCGGTAATAATTTTTGGAAGTCAAGTGTTCTGAATCAACAAATATCAGCATCCTCTCTATATGAGTCATTAGCCACAGAGATCTCAGAAAATGATTTAGAAGGCGGTAAAGCAATTGCAAAGAGAATATATGATGAGCATAAGGATACCATTTATGCTGATAAGGCAAGATTAGCAATGGCATATTTCTATATGAGCCAAAGCCGTGACGAAGATGCTGCCAATGTGTTAAGAGGTCTCCTTTCCATATCAAATAATAACGAATTACAATTACTGGGAACCTTGCGTTTAGCAAAAATTCTACTTTATCAAGGGAAACATCAAGATGTTTTGGAGCTACTTGGAAATAACATTGGCCATGCATACGAAACAAAATATAGCGAATTATTGGGGGATGCTTATTTTGCTCTTGAGAACTACAGTCAAGCAGAGCTTGCGTACATGAACGCTTTAAAAGGTAATGGTTTAAATCAAATGGTTGATGCATCTTTAATTCAAATGAAAATCAATGATCTCCCGGAATTTTCCTTGCCTGAAGATCCTCCATCTATCAACACGGAAGAGCTGCAATGAGATCTGCTTGGCTAGTATTGTTAAGCTTTGGAGTCATCCCAATACTAAGTGGCTGCAGCTTCTTTCAGGATCAGGACGAGGAAAATCTTCCTGCGAAATTGGTTGCTTACAAAGATAACCTTGATTTAAAACAATTGTGGAAGACTAAAGTTGGCAAGGGCTCTGAATTGCTTCATCTGTCGCTATTTCCGAGTGGAGATGAAGATAAGGTTTTTATGGCCAGCCATAATGGCAATGTGGCCGCATATGATCCTTTAACCGGAAAGGTGTTTTGGAAAGTTAATTTAGAAATTGATCTAACATCTGGTCCGGCATACGGAGAAGAGAGAGTCATTGTCTACGGGAAAGATGGAGAATTGATCTGCCTGCGAGCTGAAGATGGTTCTGAGGTGTGGAGAACTCATATAAAAGGTGAATCTGTGGCCGTTCCGCTTGTGGCTGATAATAATGTAGTGATTCATACCATAGATGGACAAATAAGAAGTTTCTCTATTTTTGACGGCAGTGAACGCTGGGCTGTAACTCAAGATATGCCAGCCCTCACTTTGCGAGGCTCATCCACTCCAATTGTATTGGGAAATAATGTTATTGCTGGATTTGATAATGGAAGAATGATGTCTATAGATATTGAAGCTGGCATGGTGATATGGGAGAGCATGCTGTCTCCAGCATCAGGAAGAAGTGATTTAGACAGATTGTCTGATATAGATGGTGTGATCAAACATGTCGGTCAAGATATATATGCCGTGGGATATCAAAGCCAACTGGCCAGCATCGCTGCTGAATCCGGTCAACTAATATGGTCAAAAGAACTCTCAAGTGAAGCAGGAGTTGAGATTGACGACAATTATATTTATGCAGTAACAGATGAAGGGGATTTGGTCGGAATGTCTCGTAAGGATGGCACTGAAATATGGCGCAAGAAAGTATTATTAAGAAGAGAGGTCACAGCACCAACAAAATATAAGTCTACTATTGTTGTTGGAGACTTTGAGGGATATGTTCATTTTTTTGATCATGAAACCGGTGAACTTGTTTCCAGAAGACGTGTTGGCAAAGGCGCTATTTCTGGATCGCCAGTTGTAATTGGCGATTATTTATACGTGCAAAATGAATCCAGTGAAGTCACCGTATTTTTTATACCTGTGACAGAAGATATCGATTCATTTCAGAGTAACAATCTTGGGGGACCCTAAGCCAATATGGCTATGGTAATAGAATATGTTGCCTGTAATAGCATTAATTGGTCGCCCAAATGTGGGGAAATCGACCCTTTTTAACCGTTTGACTAAATCTCGAGATGCTCTTGTTGCTGATTATCCGGGGTTAACAAGAGATCGCCAATATGGTTATGGTAAGTTGGGGTCAATGCCTTATCTTATCGTCGACACAGGTGGTATTTCTGGCGGTGAAGAAGGTATCCAAGAGTTAATGGTGCAACAAACCATCCAAGCAATAAAAGAATCAAATGCATTGATTGTTATGGTTGACGGAAGAACCGGACCAACTGCAGCAGATGAATATATTATAGATTTAACACGCAAGAATTCTAAAAAGATCTGGTTTGTTGTTAACAAAGCTGAAGGCTTAGATGAAGATATTGCTACTTCTGAGTTCCATGATTTTGGTCTGCCTAAGCCGATAGCAATATCGGCTTCACATGGAGATAGAGTTTCGGCTTTGATGGATGAAATATTAAAACCATATGAATCTGAAGTTGATATCGAAACAATTGACAGTGAAAATCTATCCGAGGGTAAGTCTTTAAATATAGCGATTATAGGTCGTCCAAATGTAGGTAAGTCGACCCTAATCAATCGTTTGGTTGGAGAAGAAAGATTGGTGGTTTTTGATCAACCAGGCACAACCAGAGATAGTGTTTCTGTACCATTAGAGCGTGACGGTAAGGAATACATTTTTTTTGATACAGCTGGAGTTCGCCGAAAAGGTAAAGTTAAAGAATCCATAGAGAAATTTAGTATTATCAAGACTTTGCAATCCATAGAGAAATCTCATGTTGTGTTTGCGATGATGGATGCAAAGGAAGGTATTACAGATCAAGATACCAGTTTAATGGGGTTGGTGGTTGAAAGAGGCCGCGCTCTAGTGTTATTGATTAATAAGTGGGACGGGTTAGATCTAGATCAAAAGAGAAAAGTAGAAAGTCAAATTAAAAGACGCTTACCTTTCCTGGATTTTGCAGAGCGACATATGATTTCAGCTTTGCATGGAACAGGCGTCGGAAATCTCTTGCCATCATCACAGCGCGCATATAAAGCGGCCATAAGAAAGCTTTCGACGAATGCATTAACTAATGAACTCGAAGAGGCTCTTACTGAGCATGCACCGCCATTAGTGAAAGGACGCCGTATTCGTTTAAGATACGCACACCAAGGAGGGAGGAATCCACCAACAATAGTTATTCATGGCAATCAAACTGAAAGATTACCACTTACTTATAAGCGTTACCTAATCAATCGTTTTATAAAAAATTTTCGTCTAAAAGGAACGCCGATAAAATTGATCTTCAAGACAAGCGATAACCCATATAAAGGTAAGCGGAATAAATTGACACCACGTCAAACAAGGAAAAAGAAGCGATTGATGAGATTTGTTAAGAAGAAATGATATGATTCGTATCGATCGAGAATTAGGAAACAATTAATTTAATGATGGAAGCCACAAAATACATAAATATTGAGGGGAAGTTTTCTATGCACCGAGGTGGTCACATAGACTCACCTACGATTGCTTATGAAACTTGGGGTATATGCAAAAATGAGGGTGAAAATGCGATTTTGATTTTTACTGGATTATCACCTTCAGCCCATGCCTGTTCATCCTCAGAAGATGCAACGAGCGGCTGGTGGGAGGATATGATTGGTTCTGGATTGCCACTTGATACGGATAGGTTTTTTATTATTTGTGTTAATTCCTTAGGCAGCTGTTTTGGATCTACTGGACCAAATTCGATAAA
>JAYZHY010000081.1:0-6922 GCA_036166115.1 Pseudomonadota bacterium
TGTAAAAATGGTATTTTTAAATTAAATAAAATTGAAGTATTGGTTTTAGATGAAGCAGATCGAATGTTTGACCTGGGTTTTATAAAAGATATTCGATACCTATTGAGAAGACTCCCCAAACCAGAAAAGAGATTGAATATGTTATTTTCTGCGACGCTTTCACATCGAGTCATGGAGCTTGCTTATGAACATATGAATGAACCTAAGTTAATCAAGATAGAATCTGAAAAGATCACCGCTGATAGGATCAGAGAAGCTATATTCTTCCCATCTAATAAAGAAAAAATACCCTTACTAATAGGGCTTATCCAGGAAATCAAAAAGAGTAAAGTTATGGTCTTCGTTAACACAAAACGAGAAGTTGAAAAGCTAGAGTCATACCTCAAAAGTAATCATTTAAATGCAGAAGCAATTTCGGGTGACGTCCCTCAAAGTAAAAGAATAAAATTGTTAAATCGTTTTGAAGAAGGCAGACTAACTGTACTAATAGCAACTGATGTTGCTTCTAGAGGTCTTCATATTCCAAATGTCGAATATGTAATAAATTATGATCTTCCGCAAGATGCAGAAGACTATGTTCATAGAATAGGAAGAACTGCCAGAGCAGGATCCAAAGGTAGCGCAATTAGTTTTGGGTGTGAAACATATGCAATATCATTACCAGATATAGAAGCCTTTATTGGAAAAAAAATACCAGTCGCCAATTACAATTCTTCAATATTGCCTAAAATAAAGAGACCAAAGAAATAATTTGTTCGTCACAATTAATTGGATTATCCATTTATTATATTAAGTCAATCACACCTGGAATCCCCGGATATTTGATTTCTATTGATCTTGGTTGACTGCTGTCAGGGTCAGTAATCTGAAAGATTGAATGTATACCAAATTCTTTTGCTGCCCCAAGAACTTTAGGAGTATCATCGATAAAAATGGTTTTACTTAAATCAAATTCCTCAATTGAACTTAATCTAGTCCAAAATAATCTGTTCTCTTTTGGAGCTTTAAAATCATGAGAAAGGTATATCCCATCAAAATATTGATCCAGCCCTGTTTCTTCTATTTTTAATTTAAGTATATCGCGATGTGAGTTTGAAACTAAAAGTACTCGAATATCACTCTGCTTGATCACTTCGAGAAATTTCTGAGCTCCTGGTAGATATCCAATTAGACTCCTTTCTTTCTCATGAAGCGATAATATATCTATACCGAGCAATTCGCTCCAATGATCTAAGCAATACCACTTCAGGCTTCCTTTTAAACTCACAAAATGTTCTTTTAAAATAACAGTTGCTTCATCAAGGGTAATACTTAGTTTCTTTGCATACTCTTTAGGAACTAAATCTAACCAGATAAAACTATCGTAAGCCAAGTCCAATATTGTTCCATCCATATCTAGCATTAATGTATGACATTGACTTAAAATTTTATTTTGATGTATATCCATTCTTCTTTATTTGCTGTAATTTATATTTCTATTCTTATTTGAAAATATTATTTTATAAAATATCTGCCGATGAATCTAAGTGAACTAATAGCTCCAACAACTGCAATCGCCAAATCTGCAGGAGCAGCTATCCTTGAAATATACAAGTCCAACTTCAGTATCACAGAGAAGAAAGATTCATCTCCTTTAACGGAAGCAGATCTTCGCTCTCATAAGATAATAATCGATGGCCTTAAATCAATTAAACCGGAACTGCCAATCATATCAGAAGAAATGCCTCTTCAAAGCTATAAAGAAAGAAAACAGTGGACTCAATACTGGTTAATCGATCCTCTTGATGGGACAAAAGAATTTGTTAAACGTAATGGCGAATTTACTGTCAATATCGCTTTAATTGAGAATCATAAACCTGTCTTAGGGATTGTGCATGTTCCAATTAACTCCTTGACATATATCGGATGTGAAGGCGTCGGATCAAAAATTGATGACCCTATTAAGGGAGAAAGAATAATCAAAGTTAAGCGCAATCCTGGTAACCCAATCAGAATTGTTGAAAGTAGATCACATCGAGAAAATACTTTAGAAAAATTTTTAACGCGAATAAAGAATTACAAATTGCAGCCAATAGGCAGCTCACTAAAATTCTGCATTGTTGCTGAAGGCAATGCAGATCTTTATCCGCGTTTTGGACCTACTTCAGAATGGGATACTGCTGCAGCACAAGCAGTAGTAGAACAGGCAGGAGGGTTAGTATTAACAACCGATGGAGCACAACTTCAATATAACACCAAACAAGATATCCTAAATCCTCATTTCTTTGTCATTGGTTCTCATAAATTACAGAACTTGTTTATAGAGAAATGATGAATAATTGCACTCTGAAGAAAAATCATGTAACAATAAATTCAACGTAATAAAAAGGAAAAAGATCTTTCTAATAATATGATAGAAAAAGTTGACAAAAATTCTTTCGAGAAACTTTCTAGACTCAAAGAACTTCGCGTCAAACATCAGGAGATTAATGCTGAAATTGATCTTATCTCTTCAAAACCAGAAACCGATCAACTCAGTTTACGGCGACTCAAAACCAGAAGACTACTATTAAAAGACATGATTACCAGCCTTGAAAGTTCAATAATTCCAGATATTGATGCTTAATCGAGAATTAAGCTCCACTCATAACTTTTCCAATATGCTTCTCACCTCTTTGCTTTGCGAGATTAATCTGTTTTTGCCTCTCTTTAAAACGACTAATTCTGTCTGCTGGAATCTTATTTATACATTTCGGGCATGATACTCCTTCAAAATAATCTTCTGATTCAGTCTCTTTTATTGATAAAGGATTACGACAAGCATGGCATTGAATGTATTGCCCATCTTTGAGTTCATTATCGACAGCGACTCTGTCATCAAATACAAAACATTCTCCCTGCCACAAGTTATCAGCATCATCAATCTCTTCGATATAATTTAGTATTCCACCTTCAAGTTGATTGACATCTTCAAAACCAAACTCAATCATCAAAGCTGCAGCTTTTTCACATCTTATACCTCCAGTACAAAACATAGCTATAGGTTTTGACTTTTCTGACTCAGGAATATTCTTTACAAATTCCGGGAATTCTCTGAATGAATCTGTTTTTGGGTTAATTGCATTAGGAAAAGACCCTATATTTACCTCATACTTATTGCGAGTATCTATGACAATGGTCTCCGGGTCTTGGATTAATTTGTTCCATTGAATAGGTTGAATTGATTTTCCTGCTACAACAAAGGGCTTTATATCTTCTCGGCCAAGGGCAACGATTTCGCTCTTAATTTTAACGTGCAACTTCTTAAACGGAGCTATATTTGTGTTATTCCATCTGGCATTATCACTAATATTAGCATCGAGATTGAGCTCTCGTTGTAGGTAATCAAAAACTTCCAAAATCGACTTCTTTTTGCCTGCAATGGATCCATTAAATCCCTCCTTTGAAATTAAGATAGTTCCAAATAGATTCAATTTCTTACATAGCGCTAATAATTTATTGCGTAAGTCATCGATATTATTGATTTCTTTGAAACGATAAAAAGATGAGATGTGTATTCTTGACATAAAGTTATTAGTAACTAAATCATGTATTATTGTTTTGGTAAAAAAGGCTCATAAGAATTGCTCAATAAAGATCTCAAAATAATTGTTAATTTCCTGGATGTTAGCAGTCAACCCATGGTCACCATCTAAAATATGCAACTTAGCATGTTGTGACTGTGCATAACGAATGCTGTTCTCAACAGGAACAATATTATCATTCCATCCGTGTACAATTTCCATGGGTATATCTATTGATTTAATCAATGAGTGATCAAAACCTTGGATAAAATATGCAGGTGCCAAGACGAATAAACCAATAGCCTTTACATCATAAGCGGCCGCAGTGGCCACAAAACCCCCCATACTAGAACCCACCAGACATATTGGCTCAGAGATAACTGAACATTCCTTAATAAGCTTAGCTACTCGATCTTGTGGCTCTTTAATACCTTGATAATCAATACTCGATACATCACAACTCAAACTCGAAGCTAAGGAAGCCATAATCTTTATCTTTGTGCCCCAAGGGCCACTTTCTTGACCGTGCGAAAAAACTATATGCAATGCCATAAATGAACCTTTCTTTTATAAATTGATATTATTAGAGTTCACAGTTTGGCGACAGGCCATTGAGTTGAGCGTTATTATATAAGTCCAAACTCGTTGGATATTGAGCAATTAAATCATCGATTCTTGTTTCCCCGGAAGGATGAGTGGATAAATATTCGGGAACCTTTGTAGCATTCTTAGCGTTCATCCTCTTCCATAACTCTACACTCTCTCTTGGATCAAAGCCTGCCTTAGCCATATACTGAATTCCGATAATATCAGCCTCGGTCTCCTGAAGACGGCTGAATGGATTCAATAAGCCTAATAAAGCGCCTGTAGAAAGTGCATCTCTTGCTCCTTGTGTTTGATTTCTATAACCGCCACCTAATATGATAGCGGCAATGTCCACCCCAACATTGGTCACGGCTGCTCTAGACGCCCGCTCATTAGCATGACGTGCAGTCACATGTGCCACTTCATGCCCGATGACGGCTGCTAATTGATGTTGGTTTAATGCCATAGTTAATATTCCTGAATTAACAACAATTTTACCGCCTGGTAAAACATAAGCATTTACATCAGGTTGATCAACAACGGCAAGCTCCCAATACAACTCAGAATACTTGCCCTCAACAACATCAACTATTGCATTGGTAACGCAGGCAACATAATCAATTTTTCTTGGATCTTGAACCAATGGCAATCTTTCACGAAGCTCCCTAAATTGTCTTGATCCTTCTTGCTCTAAGGCCGCCTCTGATTTTAGAATCATCTGATTTCTACCTGTTGGTGATGAAGCGCAGGCAGTAAATAACATCAAATTAATTATTAAAATTAAATGGGTCATCCAATTTTTTTTCACAGTTCCAATCTCCAAATCCAATAAAATTCCTCTTACCAATACCTTATATATTAACGAGGCAATCGGGTTTCAAATTTCTTGCGCCATCTTATGTCCTCAATTCTCCCAAAAAGACTATCTACACTGGACATAAGTCTCTTTTTAAGTGGTTTTTTTATTTTGTATTTAATACTAAATACATCATATTTCTTGCCCATCTCAATAATTAACTCATCACTTGTTTTTATCTCATCCACAAGTCCCAATTCCAGAGCTTTTGTGCCATACCAGTGCTCTCCTGTAGCCACCTTATCAAGATCCAACTTTGGACGATATTCATTCACTGAAGCTTTAAAAAGATCATGGACCTCTTCGAGTTGATCTTTTAATTTTGCTCTGTCATCATCGGTGTTTTTTCCAAACATCGTCACATTCCGTTTATACTGACCTGCAGTGATTTGCTCGAAATCAATACCGTGCTGGTCAAGTAATCGATTAAAATTAGGCAATTGAGCTATCACACCAATTGACCCTAAGATGGCAAAAGGAGCAGCATATATTTTATTTGCCACGCATGCCATAAGGTAACCGCCACTGGCTGCAACTTTATCTACTACCACAACAAGATTTATCTTTTTCTGACGAATTCTAACCAATTGAGAGGCGGCCAAACCATGTTCATGCACAACACCCCCATGATTGTCCAATCGAACAATAATTTGATCATTTCTTTTAGCCACATCAAGGACGGCACTTACTTCCTCTCTTAATGCTGGTACTGCACTCGCTTTAAGATCACCAATAAAATCTATAACGTAAGCCCTTGGTTTTGATTTTTTCTTTTTCTTTTCGTTTTTTGATTTTGCTTTATCGTTCTTTAATTTTGCCTTCCATTCATCCTTTTGCATAACTACTTTATTTAAACTGTCAGACAATCCACTAAATTTCTTATTTAAATCTTCGACATCTAAACCTTCTTGCTTTGCACCTTTCTTTGATGCAGAAGCAAAGGAAATAAGCACTATAATTGCTGCTAATATAGTGGTCACTTTGAGCAAAAATAAACCGTATTCTGAAAAAAACTCAATCATATTACCCCTTCTTAATTATTCTAATTTAAATGGTATGTATGTTCATACCTACGTTATTTTTATTAAAAACTCTGTCAGCTCTATAGCTTGATCTTACAAGTGGCCCTGATACTACTTCAAGAAACCCCATTTTTAAGCCCTCTTCTCGGTATTCCTCGAATTCATTTGGATGTACATACCTCTTGACAGAGAGATGATTTAAACTTGGACTAAGATATTGACCAAGAGTAACGATATCTACACCATTGTCTCTCAAGTCTCGCATCGTACTATATACCTCTTCTTTGGTTTCACCTAATCCAAGCATTAGACTGGATTTAGTGAGTACAGAGGAGTTTATTGATTTTGCCTTGGATAGAACACGTAAAGTTTTATCATACCCTGCTCTAGGATCCCTTACTTCTGAAGTTAATCTCTCGACCACCTCAATATTCTGAGCAAATACGTCCAATCCAGACATAACAACCTTTCGAATATCTTTCATGACCCCATTAAAATCTGGTGCCAGTGCTTCAACCTTAGTTTTCGGGCTCAATCGCTTGATCTCATAAACACAATCAGCATAGTGAGCAGCGCCACCATCTTCAAGATCGTCGCGATCTACAGAAGTAATGACAACGTAGTCTAGCTTCATCAACTTTACAGCCAGCGCTGTATTTACTGGCTCATTTGAGTCCAAAGAGCCTTTTGGATTTCCAGTATCAACAGCACAAAATTTACACGCACGAGTACACACCGAACCCATAACCATTATTGTCGCAGTGCCATTATTCCAGCACTCACCAATATTTGGACACATTGATTCCTCGCAAACAGTGCTTAGCTGATTGCTTCTAACAATAGATTTAACCTCTTCAAAAACTCTTCCACCAGATATTTTCGCTTTAAGCCAAGTCGGCTTAATTTTCTTTAGATCT
>JAYZHY010000082.1:0-2510 GCA_036166115.1 Pseudomonadota bacterium
GTCTTTGTATGTAATGAAAATTTTTAACTGTTGAAGCTTTAATAGAATTACTTAACTTCTCTGGATCTTTCTTTATTATGCCTGCTAAATCATTGATTTGATCAAAACTAGCATTGAACCTCTTTGGTCTTATTGAAAGACTGTCTACTGGAATACTAATGGCTAAGGGCTTGTTATTTCTGTCGGTAATCATTCCTCGATATGCAGAAATCTCTACCTCTCTTACCTGCCTTAGATTGCCTTGATTTATAAGAAAATCTTTATTGAGCACCTGCAAATAAACTGATCTTAATATCAATGCAAACGAAAAAAAAATAAAACACCCAAATACCCAAAAGGAACGAACAATGAATCGCCTAGATATGTCTGCTTTAGTCTCAGCGCCTCGTTTCATTGTTTTTTATATATATTCATTTTTTCTATAGATGGTTTTCGTAAATTCAGATATTCAATTGCCTGTTTCTCTACCCTCGCTGGTATCGCCCATTTATTTTCTTCAGATTTTAATTCACTCCACTCGATATTAAGCTGATCTCTGTCTGTTTTTAATGCTTCAAGCTCAATGAATAATTCTCGTGATTGATGTTTAATATAAATCAACGCTATTGCAGAAGATGAGCATAAAAAAACACTTAACAATAATTTAAACAAAGATTTATATATATTCATCTTGTTTAACTTTTTATAAGCAACAGTCAGATTACAAATTGAAAATCTATCCCAATACAGAGAATCACATCTAATTCATACAAAATTAATCCGCTTGTCTTCTCAGAAAGGCAGGTACATTTAGCATGGATTCTTGATCCTCAACACCATCTCCTACAGCCTTCTTCCTCTGATTTATAGGCATATCAAGATCATCATAATCTGGTGTGTCTTTAGAAACCTCTTGCTCATCTTTCTTTATAATTCGCATCGGGGCTGACTGCACCGCGTGCTTCCCAAGGCCTGTTGCGACCACAGTTACTCTCACTTCATCCTTCATGGAAGAATCAATAGCTGAACCAATAATTACTGTCGCATCAGAAGCAGCAAACTCTTTTATAGTATCTCCAATTGATGAAAATTCGCCTATTGTTATATTTGTATCAGAAGTCACATTCACTAAAATTCCATTTGCACCTGAAAGATTTACATCCTCTAAAAGAGGGCTTGAAATAGCAGCTTCTGCCGCTTCTCTAGCACGGCCTTCTCCAGATGACCTTCCTGTTCCCATCATAGCCATCCCCATTTCGGACATAACTGTCCTTACATCGGCAAAATCTACATTCATTGTCCCCGGAGTTGTTATTAATTCTGCAATTCCTTGAACCGCACCTTGAAGAACTTCATTTGCCGATTGAAATGCATCGATTAATGTACATTCACCGCCCAATACAGTAAGTAGTTTTTCATTAGGAATTGTTATCAGTGAATCAACATACTTGCCAAGTTCAGCAATCCCATGATCAGCAATAGTCATTCTTTTTGAACCCTCCATTTCAAATGGTCTTGTTACAACAGCAACTGTTAAGATCCCCAGTTCTTTTGCAACTTGTGCCACTATTGGGGCGGCACCAGTACCTGTTCCTCCCCCCATGCCTGCTGTAATAAACAGCATATCTGCACCTTCTATTACTTCTACTATCCTGTCTCGATCTTCCATGGCAGCTTGTCGCCCAATATCTGGATCAGCTCCTGCGCCCAGACCTTTAGTAATATTGCATCCGATTTGTAATGCCGTCTTAACCTTCGCTGTATTAAGCGCTTGCGCATCAGTATTTGCACAAACAAAATCAACACCCTCAATACCTGTATTGACCATGTGCGAGACAGCATTACCGCCACCGCCGCCGACACCAATTACCTTAATTACCGCGCTTTGACTGTGTGCATCCATTAATTCAAACATTTGGCAATCCTCCATTATCCTTTAATATTATATTCGCTCTGCTACTCTCAATACCGCACTTCGACTTCTTACATTTACATTAATTTCTTCTATTGATGCTCTTACTGCTTTCCCTATAACCCTTAATTTAGGTTGAAATTCAACTGGCACATTTGGCATGCCTCTATATTGTTCTGTTTCTTTTGCTGCATTCCTCATGAATCGCTTTACAATCCGATCCTCTAGAGAATGAAAGCTGATAACACAAAGACGTCCTCTTTTCTTTAATACCTCAAGGCTAGAACTTAAAGCAAGCTCCAGTTGTCTTAATTCATCATTGATAAATATACGAATAGCTTGAAAAGTTTTTGTTGCTGGGTGCTTCTTAAAGCGTATTTTTGGAATAGCTTCTGTTATCACATTCACCAGATCAAAAGTTGTTCTTATTGGCTTTGAAATTCTATTCTTTATGATGGCCTTTGCTATTCGCGATGAAAACTTTTCTTCTCCATACTCGAATAAGACGCTTCGCAACTCGCGTTCAGTGACTTTTGAAAGCCAATCTGCTGCACTTTTCCCTTTGGTGGGATCCATTCGCATATCTAATGGCCCATCTTTTTGAAAACTAAATCCACGT
>JAYZHY010000083.1:0-4133 GCA_036166115.1 Pseudomonadota bacterium
ACTTGTATTTGCCCTGCCCGGAAATCCTGTATCAGCAGTCACCTGTTGTCGGCACTATATTGTTCCAGCCGCGCATAAGATGAGAGGACGTACTCATTTTTTTGATGAATATGTTCAGTTGCAAAAAAGTATTAATTTTAAACCCAATTTGACTTACTTTCTTCCAGTTAGAATTACGCACCAAAAAAACTCAATAATAAAAGCAGCCCCCGTTGAAACGAATACATCTGGTGATTTCTCATCTCTTAGTAAAACAGATGGATATATTGAACTTAATAACAGAAAAAGCGATTTCAGAAAAAATGAAAATATCAAATTTCATAGATGGAAACACGTGTAAATTTCGACATTACCCCTATTAATATGTAATTATTAGACAATAATCATTATCTAATAATAAAGGTACATGATTAAATTAATTTCTTAACACAATATAGAGGAAAAAAATATGGACTTTATGAAGCAATATGAAGCACAGACCTATGCACTATTAAGAATAGTCTCAGGGTTTTTATTTATTTTTCATGGTATACCAAAAATGCAGGCAATCATGGCAGGTGAAGCTGGTTGGATGTATTATTTGGCTGGCCCCATTGAAGTTATTGGTGGTGTAATGATCATGATTGGTCTTTGTACTTCAATAGCCGCTTTCCTCTCCAGTGGTTTAATGGCCGGTGCTTATTGGCTTATTCATTACTCAAAAATGGGCGGCGGATTACCAATCGATAATAAAGGTGAGCTTGCAGTTATGTTCTGCTTTGCTTTCTTATGCATTGCTGCAAAAGGAAGTGGAATCTGGAGCGTCGACTCAAAAAGAAGTTAACATTCTAACTGTGATTTATATAGACCCAAGCCGTCTAATATAAAAATTAATACGCCTAGTTCAGACAATAGGGTTTGCATTGAAAAAAACAATTGCAAATCCTATTGCTAACTGTCACGATACGCGACAAATGGCTAAGCTCTATTCATGCAAAATAGAATCGCGAAGAGAATTGAAATGATAAGAATGTCCTCAAAATTGAGTATATTGTTAATGCTTTTCTTTGTGAATACATTCAGTGCATCTAATGCTGCAGAATGGCAGGTTATAGAGGACTCAAGTAATGTACGTTTTATCTACTCACTTGAAGGGGCAGCCTTTCGAGGGCGATTTGATCTTTTCTCAGCAAAAATTGACTTTGATACAGATAATCCTAGTGACGGTAAAATTGTTGGTGTTGTTAAAATGGAATCCACTAATTCTGGTGATATAGAGCATGATGCTTATTTGATGGAGGAAGATTGGTTTAATCCTCAAAATCATCCAGAATCTCGCTTTGAATCAGAACAAATAGAACGATTAAAAGATGGAAAATTTGCTGCTCATGGACAACTAACTCTTGTTGGGTTAAGTCAACCAATAACAATGTTATTTGAATTTGAAGAGGACGGATTAAAGGCAAATTTTTCTGGTGGATTTGAAGTTAAAAGATTGTTGTTTGGTGTGGGTTGGGACACAACCAACTGGATTGCCGATGAAGTCGATGTCCAAGTAGAACTTGAGTTAGAAAAATAATTTATATTGACTCATGCCTAAAATAACGCCTGAAAAACCTCACACCATAACCAAAAGAGAATTCCTTGAAACTCTATCAGCTGTTGGGGGTGTGTCTGCGATGATGACAGCATTAAATGGCTGGGATATGGGTATTGCTTCAGCTGCTGAGACTCCTCCTAATCTAACAGGACAACCAGAAGGCACTAAAGTAGTTATCCTCGGAGCAGGACTTGCAGGAATGACGGCAGCCTATGAACTAGGATTACGTGGCTATGATTGCCAAATATTGGAAGCAAGGCCTTTTGCCGGAGGTCGATGTCAGTCTTCACGATCAGGATTTACCACAACAACTGTCAATGGTGAAACGCATACCTGTAATTTTGATAAAGGCCAATACTTCAATCATGGTCCATGGAGACTTCCAAGTTTCCATCATGCTGTATTCCACTATATCCGAAAATTTGGAATCGCAATGGAAATTATGGTCCAAGAAAATGACCTTGGTTACCTTCAATATGATAAAGCTGATGGCCCACTTTCTGGTAAACGAGTTCGTAAACGTGAGATCAATGCAGATATGAGGGGTTACACCTCTGAGCTACTAGCAAAACTCGTAGATCAAGGTGCGCTCAACAAAGAATTAACGAACAGAGATAAAGAAAAGCTAACCGACTATCTCATCCGAGAAGGATTTCTTGATGCACGTGACCTCAGTTATAAGGGAACTGTGCATAGGGGTCACGATAAATTCGATCCCATGGGAACAAGTACTGCTTCAAAAGCTTTTTCTTTTAAAGATATATTGCAATCAGGGCTTGGAAATACATTCCAAGGTGTTACGACCGTTGATCATCCAACGACTATGTACCAACCAGTTGGAGGCATGGATCAGATTGCGCGAGGATTTGAACGAGCTGTAAAAAATGTAATCACGTATAATGCTGAAGTCCAAGAACTCAGACAAAATGATAATAGTGTGACTGTTCCATATCGTGATACCAGTACTGGAGAACTTGGAACCGTAAAAGCAGATTACTGTATAACAACTATTCCTATCGGAATGCTCTTAAAACTTCCAACAGATTTGTCTGATCGATGCAAAGAAGCAATGGCTGCCCCAAGAAATATGACGGTAGGAAAACTTGCACTTCAAATGAATCGGAGATTCTGGGAAGAAGATGACAATATCTATGGAGGCTCGAGCACACTTGGAATCCCTGGACATACAGTCATATACCCTTCTTATGGATACTGCGGTAGGAAAGGAATCATTCAAAGTGCGTATACATTTGGCCGTGCAGCAGTAACTCATAGTGAGCTATCTCTAGATCAACAAGTTAATCAAGCAATTGAAAGAAGTGAACGCATACATCCAGGACAATTTAAAAAACATTATGATCACAAAGCTTTTTCAATCGCCTGGCATAATACTCGATATAGTGAAGCAGGTTGGGCAGCTTGGTCACCCCCAGATCGACAAAAACACAAGCCAATATTACAAGAAGCTCAGGGGCGAATCTACTTTGCAGGAGATCAAGTAAGCAATCTAACTGGTTGGCAAGTTGGAGCTATTGAATCAGCATGGGCTCAGATCGAGAAAATCCATGCTAATGTGATGAAATCCTAAAACTCAGACTAATAAAGAGACAAAACAAGGTGATCCTTATTCATTTTCACCTATTGAAATCCTGATATTTCATATTTAAAAATTAATACATCACGAACGCTCAGCAGTCCTCCCAAAGCTGTAAAAGGAGACAAACCAAGCTCAGAATGAGTGATTTCGATTTGACCGCTAGCAACGAAAGAGTTTTCTCCTAACTCAATATTAGCTGGAAATTCTGCAGTATAATCTGCTCCTTTAATATTAACAGATGCCATGATATTTATATCAGGAAGATTGCCACTCATTGACACTGAATAAACCTTAATCGTCGGAAACTGATTAACGTTAAGTAAGTCTTCTCCGAGCATGTTAACTCTAGTACCATCGATATCCTTTTGCGGTACCTCGCCGTCAAAATCTCCTCCTTCAAGTTTTCGAAGTACAGGATCATCAACCTTAAAATCTGCAACAGCAAGTTCGAGTAAAATATTTGATTTAAACAAATCAGATGCTACATCAACTATTCCGATTATATTATGGTGTGAGATCACATGATGATGACCTAAATGACTTAATGGGCCATCAGGATAGGCTAAAATTCGAATCCAACTATCCTCACTGGAGATTTTCATCTCCTTGCCTGACGTTTCTGCTTGCACCTGGCTTGTATGCAATACCAATGATGCTAAGAAAACTAACAGAGAAAAAGTTATACGCACCCTTCTTTCTTTGGGTCTATACGGAAAAAATGTTTTATTTAGGATCAACGCTTCATTGCATCAAAGAACTTATCATTAGTCTTTGTATCCTGCATTTTATTTATCAAAAACTCTACTGCAGCTAGCTCATCCATAGGATGTAATACTTTACGTAATATCCATAATTTTTGTAATTCATCAGGATCTGTTAATAATTCCTCTTTTCGTGTTCCTGATCGATTGATATTTATTGCCGGGAATACTCTTTTCTCTGAAATTCTTCTATCGA
>JAYZHY010000084.1:0-9994 GCA_036166115.1 Pseudomonadota bacterium
CACTACGCAAGCTAAACCAAATCCATACCATCCATTTGGAAGCAACCTTTCTGGTTCAGTGAAATTATTGTAATCAACCTCTAAAATACCAAAAAATATCAACGAAGAAAGGCCACACAACAAGAAAACTATCATAACTTTTTGAACAGCAGCTGCTTGCTTAACTCCGAACAGATTAACAACATAAAACAACAGCATAATACCGATCGCTGTTAGATTTGGATTTAACTGTGGCAATAATGCTATTGCGTATTGAGAAAAACCCAAAGCAAACAATGCAATGAGTATGTGGGTAAAAGTTAATATAGCAAGATAAAAGAAACCAACTTGTGGTCCGAGCACTCGTTTACAATAAACATATAAACCTCCTGTTGCTGGCATCGCCGAACCCATAAAGGCAATTGGCAATTGTTTTATTATGGATAACATTGCTGACAATATGAACGCAAAAGGAATGGCATAGGCAGTAAATCCTATCCCTATACCAATCAATACCATAATTCCAGAACCAATCACCTGCCCCATTGCAATTGCAAATACATCCCAGAAAGTTAATGATCTTTTTAATTCCATTTATTCTTCTTATAATTTTATTTGCTAAATCAAAGAAAGTGCTGCCTCAAAATCTGCAATTAAGTCGTTTGGATCTTCTAAACCTGTAGAGACTCTGATCATCCCTTGGAAAATATTCATCTCTTGTCGCTCCTCCTCTGGAATATCCAGAAAAGCCATCGTTGCAGGAATCTGAGTAGTTGTTCTTACGCCACCTAGACTGGCAGCAAAGCATGCCAATTCAAGGTTATCCAATACAGTCAGCGCATCGTCACCATCTTTTACCTCGAACGTTAACATTCCACCATATTTTGGCATTTGCTTTTTCGCAAGCTCATGTTGCGGGTGACTTTCCAACCCTGGGTACCAGACACGCTTAACTTTTGGATGTCCTGAAAAATATTCAGCTAAAGTCATCGCTGTTTTACATTGTCTCTCTAACCTTACTGGTAAAGTCTGAATCCCTCTTAACAATACCCAAGCATTAAAAGGAGAAAGTGGTGAGCCCCATTTAACCATAGTGTTCCATCGTATTTGCTCCATAAAATCATCGGGCAATAAGTCTGATTTCATGGCAATAACGCCTCCAAGTGCATCGTTATGACCTCCAATAAACTTTGTGGCGCTCTCAACAACAATATCTACTCCCCACTCAAGAGGTCTTATTACATAGGGACTGGCAAAAGTATTATCACAGACAACGATGATCTTTTTTTCATGGGCTATTTTTACTAATGCTTTAAAATCAGGCACCTTCATATTTGGGTTAGCAATTGATTCAAAATACAGAACTTTTGTATTCTTCTGGATGGCATCACTGACTGCATCTAAATTTGAGGTGTCAACAAATGTTGTATTAATCCCGTAATCAGTAAGACGATGATCTAACATTTCATGAGTAGAGCTATAAGTAGTCCAATCACAAACAATGTGATCGCCACTTTTTAACAAGCCGAATAAAGTGACTGAGATTGCAGCCATCCCTGATGCGGTTGCTAAACAAGCATCCGCTCCCTCAATCATGATCATTTGCTCTTCAAATTGATATTCATTTGGATTGCCGCATCGACCATAAATATTGACAGATTTTCTTTCACCATCAACTACTTTCTGATAGACCTCTGCACCATAATGAAAACTGGAAGACATAAATATTGGCGCACCAATTGAACTGCTTCCCTCGTCAGGAGCATAGTAAACTGCCCTGCTATCAAAACCCAATTGCTTTCTCTTTTCTTCGTTCACTGGAATTCCTTTTTAATGTAATAGCATTTCTTTGGCTACAATGTATCTCTTTATATTTTTTTTATAAAGATAATTTTGCATGTCTGATCCTTAACATTGATTGCATTCATCGTAAATCCAATGTATTTTACTAACTTATGTTATATAAACAAACATAAGTTATGATTACCAATAGAGAAAAGCAAATACTTAATGCTATTAAACAAAATCCTCAGATAGCTCAAAAAGATCTATCCAACAAGTTAGGTATTTCTAGATCCGCAATTGCCGGACATGTCATGAACTTAACCAACAAAGGGTATATTAAAGGACGAGCTTACATTTTAGGTGGTCAATCATTTGTTACCGTGATTGGAGGAGTAAACATTGATATTCATGGAAAATCTTTAGGGAAAATAAAAACCAAAGATTCCAATCCCGGCAAATTGATTACCTCTCCTGGAGGTGCAGCCAGAAACATTGCTGAGAATATCTCACGCCTTGGAATGCCTTGCCGACTTGTATCGGTTATTGGTAATGATCGATACGGTAATATGCTAAAAGATCATTGCCAAGAAATAGGTATCGATACTCGGTACCTTATGCAAACTGACGAAATGAGTACCTCAACATATATGTCAATCATTGATAATTCAGGAGATATGCGCATGGCAATTTCTGATATGGAGATTGTAAGCGCACTTTCAGTGGCCTATATAAAATCAATAAAAAAAATGATTAATCAATCTGAAATAATAGTTTTGGACACAAATATTGAAGAAACTACCCTAAAATATATAATTGACACATTTTCTAAAATTCCTATTTTTGTAGACACTGTTTCTTCAATAAAAGCTAAAAAGATCCTCCCTTATTTAGCAAATATACACACCTTAAAACCAAATTTAATGGAAGCTGAAGCAATTTCTGGAATTAAGGCAAAAAATAAAAATAAACTTTCTTCGATGGCAGATTGGTTTCATAAAAAAGGATTAAAAAGACTCTTTGTTACATTAGGGGAGCAAGGTATATTTTTCAGTGATGACAAAAAACAAGGTATTGAACAATTACCTAAATTGGACCAAAAGTATAACAATGAGACCGGCGCAGGAGATGCTGCGATGGCTGGGCTTGTTTTTTCCTGGACTCAACAATACAACCTAAAAGAAACATTAAGAAACGGACTAATTGCGGCTCATGTTGCTTTAACTGATGACAAAACGATAAGCACAGAAATGTCCATGGAAACCCACAAGAGAGTATACAATTATCAATATGGTTAACGACGTAATCACACCACACTTGGATATAAACCCAAACGTTAAAAAAGCAATGGATTGCAGAAGTCCAATTATTGCTTTGGAATCCACCATAATTTGCCATGGCATGCCATATCCGAAAAATGTTCAAACTGCTATCCAAGCTGAACAAATTGCACGCGATAATGGGGTAATTCCAGCTACGATCGCCATCATTAATGGTCGTTTAAAGGTTGGCCTAACGGAAAATGAGATTGAATATTTAGGGAAATTGGGCAACAAAGTGCCAAAAGTTAGTCGCCGTGATCTTCCTTTCATTATCAGCCAAAAAAATAATGGTGCTACGACTGTTGCAGCCACAATGATAATTGCAGCAATGGTAAAAATTAAGGTATTCGCAACAGGAGGAATAGGAGGAGTTCATCGTGATGTGAATCAATCATTTGATGTCTCTGCTGATTTGCAAGAATTATCTCAGACAAGCATGGCAGTAGTTTGTTCAGGTATTAAATCTGTTCTCGATATTCCAAAAACACTGGAGTACCTTGAAACACACGGAGTTAGTGTTATTGGCTTTAAAACCAAGAATATGCCAGCATTTTATAACACTGATAGCGGTTATTCTGTTGACTATACGATTAGCGATACAAAAAATATAGCAGAGACAATGAAGATAAAGTGGGATCTGCAACAAAAAGGTGGCATTTTAATTACCAATCCGATTCCGAAAGAATACTCATTGCCGTCTTCAGAGATAAATGAAGTTATCAACGCGGCACTTTCAGAAATGAAAGAAAAAAATATTACCGGCAAAGAAACTACACCTTTTCTATTATCTAAAATTGCTGAAATAACCGAAGGCAAGAGTTTAGAATCAAATATTCAGCTTGTATTGAATAATGTCTCATTGGGTTCAAAGATTGCTTCATGCTTCAACCAACTACATTGATATCTCAGGAAAACCATGAGCAATAATACAAAAAAGATACCTTCAATTGATCTGCAAACCTTTATTCATGGAACATTGAGCATAAGAAAAGAAATTGCTCTAGTTGTAGACAATATTTGCAAAGAAGTAGGGTTCCTAAAAATAACAAATCATGGAATACCTAAAATTATCATTGATGAAGCATGGAGCGCAGCCAAAAATTTCTTTGATCTTACCAGCGAAGAAAAAAATAAATACAAGCCTATCAATTCAAGTTCACCGAGAGGCTATTTCCCAGTTCAATCGGAAACCTTAACAAAATCAAGAGGGATTATAACTCCTCCAGATCTAAAAGAAGCATTCAGTTGTGGTCCATTAAATGTTACTAAAAAGAAATTAAATGAATTTGATTTCTTTTATGGCGAAAATATTTGGCCAATCAATCCTATCAATTTCAAAAAAGCATGGAAAAATTACTATCATGCAATGGAGAAGCTTAGCTTAGAGATAATGAATCTATTTGCACATGCTTTAGGACTTAAAGAAAGTTATTTCAATAAATTTTACACATTCCATACCAGTGCATTAAGAGCGCTTAACTACCCCCCTAATCAGCATGCACCATTACCTAATCAGCAACGTGCTGGTGCCCACACAGACTATGGAAGCTTAACCATATTATTGCCTGATAACACTGTCGGTGGACTTGAAGTTAAACACCAAGATAAAAATTGGATTCCAATCAATGCCGAAGAAAATACTTTTATAGTAAATATCGGCGACATGATGGCACGCTGGACAAACGATCGCTGGGTATCGACTATGCATCGAGTAATTACACCAAATCAAAATGAAGGGGAAATATCAAAAAGAAGGCAATCAATTGCTTATTTTCAAAATCCGAATTTTGATGCTGAAATCAGCTGCTTACCAACATGCTTATGCGATGGATTATCTCCGAAATACCAATCAATCAAGGCAGGTAATTACTTGATGGGTCGTTTCCGCTCTGCAATTGAATAAAAATATTAGTAATTATGTATCAAGTAACTTAGGTGCAAATATATCTAATTTTTTACGCATAATAATATAAATCAATATACCTAACCCTGTTGCTAACGCACACATAAAGAATACAGCGCTATAACCAAGCTGAGCTCCAAGTAGTGATGCAGCTATATTTGGTCCAACTATTTGACCCATACCTTGTGCACCTGGCATTAACGCTGCAAAAGAACCTTCTGTATCGATAGTTGCTACAGTGGCCATTTGAAAAACATCATTGAATATCCATAAGAAATTAAACATAAAAACGCTAACCAGAAGATTCATATTACTGATTCCAAAGATCAATAACGCAATGATAACCATCATTATAATTGATGCACCAATGAATGGTTTTGCAATCCCATAACGATTGTTAAATATTGCAGCAAACCCACACCCAATTAGAGTTAATAGCGATCCCCAAAAAAGCACTTCACCAGTCCATGCTGGAGAAATTCCATAACTAAAGCTGGCCAATTCTATATATACCCAATACGCTCCAATACTCATATAAGCAAAAAAGATGGATGCCATACAAAGCCATAGTATATATACTGGAATTTGTTTATTTTCTTCAGATTCTATCTGGATGATTTCTTTTTGCGCTTCATCAGTTTTCTTGTAAGGCACTACCCAATGAATAAAAAATAAAGTTAAAACAACACATCCAATAAAGAACCAATAAATACCATTCATAGTTAATTGTGGAAGTACTCTTACTTCTAGGGCTTGAGAGAACGCAAAAGCAAAAAGCATCAAATTAAATGCTCGAGCAGGTTTTATGGTTGCGCCAAGAGCGGCAACAGCCACACCAGTATATATCCCATTACCAAAGCCCGAAAGCACTCTAAGCCATAAAACTATTTCATATTGCTGATAAATAGTGCATAAATAATTAGCAATAACGGTTATTAGAATACTCACTACTACTAAATGCCTTCGATTAAATCTGGATATAATTAATGCTACAATAACAGCACCCAATGAAAGCCCGCCCATGTCAGCGCCTGCAACACGACCAACTTGCTCAGCTGTATACCCAAGCTTTTCGGACCAAGCCGTACTGATAACTGGAATACCTACCATGACTCCATAACCAACCAGAGTCATATACAAAGATAGTGATAATGACCGCCAATCGTCAAACTTTGTTCTCGTCCGATTTAATTGCATTTTCCTTTCCTTTCAAATGGTGCGCCCGGAGAGATTCGAACTCCCGACCACCTGGTTCGAAGCCAGGTACTCTATCCGGCTGAGCTACGGGCGCCTATTCTTAAATTAAATATCCTTGACTCCAATGATCAAATACTTTTTCTCGAAATAACAAAACTCTCATCATTAAACCAAAGACCATTATATTTCTTTAGTAGTTTAGCAGTTATTTTTAAATAGTCGTTAGACTCAACGACTGGAGCTATTCGATCATCTTCTATTTGATTAACGTAAACAGCTGCATTCCACGCAACAAATAACGTGGATGTGCCGATACTATCTTCTAGTTCATTAGACATAACGTGCATACGATAACGAATCAAGGATTTTACATCAGAACCAGCCAAAAAATTATAATTAATACTTTCTCGGCCCAATTCCTCTTTTAGCGCTTTAATTAATTCATGCCGATTAATCAAGAATGGTTCCTCGTTAGGCCAAATTTCTTGAATCAATTCTAGAGCTGGGTCACCGCCAGAAGATTGAACAGCCAATAGCCTCCCATTAGTAGATAAAGCTTTGGTAAGAGGAGCTAGCACATTCTTTGCTTTAAATTTAGCATTTACTCTAGCGCGCCATGGTTGTGAGGCAATAACAAGATCATAATCTCCGTACACTTGTCCCGGCTTTGGTATGACATTATTTAATAAGAATTTGTGATCCTTTCTGTAAATAACTAGAACAGAAGGTCTAACGTATACTGGATTACCAGTTTTCCTGCTGGACTTAACCTTCCAACCATCTACCAAAAGTGGATCTAGATCTTTTATTTGTTCTCCATACTGATGAGAACATTCACCTTCCAATTCAACTTCATTCCAATTCAGAGCGGCAGCCAAATCGACATTATTGGGTCTCAACCATGGTGCTTCAGCATAATGCATATTAGTGACAACTATTACGGTAGCAGGATGCTCGACGAATCGATCTGATAGTTTTGATAAGGAGATCCTGACGTCCTCTAAACTAATTTCTTTGGCAACAATAAAAAATGGCATAATTGGATAACGTCTGTGCATTGAACGTAATAGGTGAGTGAGAATTGTTGCATCCCCCATGCCTGCATCAAATATTCTTAATGCTGGAGGAGATGGTTTTAAATGTTTTAACTCTCGAGCAGCTCTCTCCGCTACCTTCCATTTTTCGTTTGTGGAGTTAATAAAGGAAAGATAATTTTGGCGATTATCATAGAAACGCTTTGACTTTGCATTCGATTTCCCAATCTTTTCTTTATTTGGTTGCGTTTCAATATTAATAGAAACATCAACATCAGATAAGTTATTTTGATGCTTATTTATAAAATCTCTAACTTTAGTTCTTGTTTTTAAAGTAACGTCATTACCCTTGCTCAAACGAGAACATAGCTTTCCATCATTAACTGCCATTCTTCCAAATGTAGATTTAGCCATTTTACTTTGATTGCAAAATGACTCGATCTCTTTTAATAACTTCTCAGCAGCTGTGGTCATGATTTTCTTTATAAGCAAGTACTAGTAAATAATACATTGTCAGTGTTTATCTTCTGGAAAAGTAATTTGGGCATTCTACCATAATATTATGGTAAATAAACTATTTATAAAAAATATATGGTAAATTGCCCATTAATATAAATTACTGATATATATATAAATTATGTTAAATTAGAATATTAATATAACCATCAATTTATACGTCTAAAAAATTATAATATTTATCACTCTTTCGAAGCTAAATGTGCTGTGTGTTTATGCATGATTTTCTCGAATCATATACCTGGAAGAATATTTTCTAGCACTACCAAGAATTCTTCCACCTCTTCAAAGCTGTTGTAATGCACTGGTCCTACTCTGACAACACCGCCACTGTTATGTAAACCGAGATTCTTAACAACTTCAATAGCATAACTGTGCCCACTCCAAACGAATATATTTTCTTTCCCTAAAGCGCTGGCTATTAATCCAGGATTTTTATCTTTAACAGTAAAAGCTACTGTTGGAAGCCTTCTGTTCAAAGCGTTCTTTTGCGTGATACCTTGTATCTTTATGTTATCAATATTTTCTAATCCATTGATAAGTTTATCCGTTAGAGTCTTTTCATAGTCAAATAAATAATCTAAAGCAGAATGGATAAACATCGTGCGTTTATTGCTAAATCTATCTTCTTGGTAATAATTTTTAGCAAATTCCCTTCCAACCCATACAAAATAATTAACCGCAGCAATTGTTCCCGCCATGCCTTCATGACTCTGCGTGCCAGTCTCAAAACAACCCGGTAAATCTGACGTTGCTGGTCTAACTTTATATGCTTGAAGTGATTGCATTATCTCTTTTCTTCCCCACAAGATTCCTTGGTGAGGTCCAAAAAACTTATAAGCAGAACACACAAGAAAGTCACATCCAATATCTTGAACATCTATTGAGACATGAGGTGCAAGCTGTACAGCATCGATAAAACTTAATGCGCCAACACTTTTCGCTTTGTGACTTATTGATTTAATATCATTAATCGTACCCAATAAATTACTTGCTCCTCCAACACAAATTAACTTAGTTCGATTGGTGATCAAGTTATCCAGTAGACTAAGATCAAATTCAAAAGATTGAGTGTCAAATGATAACCATTTTATTTTTAGATCTAGATCTTCAGCCAGCAATAACCATGGTGATATATTCGCATCATGATCCATTTTAGATAAGATAATTTCATCACCAGCTGATAAAGATCGTCCAATTGATCTTGATATATGCAAGGTTAATGTTGTCATATTCTGACCAAAGATAATCTCATCACTGGAATTAGCATTTAGAAAATCCGCCATACTTTGATGCGATTCATTTAAAATTGCATCGGCGCGATTTGATGTTTCGAATCCACCTTGAATATTAGCATTAGATTCAATCAGGCATTCTGCCATTGCACTAACAACGTCTTGACTTACTTGTGTTCCAGCAGGATTATCAAAATATATTCTCTTCTTTTCATCATCCTTGATTGATAAAGCAGGAAACTTATTGCGTATAACATCCAGTTTATAATTCATTAATAAAATTAATCCTTACAATAATTTGGATCTGTATCTCCAGTCGTAGTAAAAGTCATATATGTTGATGAGGCTAAAGTGGCAAATCCTGGCATTCCAAACTCATCTTGAGTATCAGTAAATATGGCATGCTCTACATACATATTATATGTTTGACCAGGTTCTAATTTGCCCGCGGAAACAGAATACTCAGAGGCTTTAAACGTCAGATATCCATTCTTCTCGAAAGGCCGACCACTGTGAACAATGTCCTCAATCTTGCAGCTATCAATTGCTACAAATATAGGATCATCAAGAATATTCTTCATATCTGCTCGACCCTCACTAAATTGTGGCCATGTAATAATTAATTCTTTGGTTGAATCGACATCATTAATATTGATTCTCAGATTTTCTTGCTTAAATATAATAATCGGATGAATAGGAAAAGTTCGATCTTTATAACTGACAACACTATCCTTAACTTCCCCTTCAGAAGTGCTAAAGCTAAAAGCGTAATCCCCCATCGGGAATCTTCTTTCTAGTTCATCATAATCTTCAACCATTGCACTCAAATACATTACATCACCAATTTCTTCGGATTCAGAATACTGGTACTTAAGATCTTTTTTGGCTCCATCACTTCCAGGAAATTTAATACTGGCATTTTTAACATTTCCACCTTCTGTGATGAAGATTTCAGCAAAGAAAATAGGGCTGAGAAACTCAAGGGAATTATCTTTATGCTGCTGATAGCGTGAGACTTTTCCTGTA
>JAYZHY010000085.1:0-4826 GCA_036166115.1 Pseudomonadota bacterium
GTTTCGATTGGGCGACCAATACAAAATCTTATTGTTCCTGGCCGCTTTTTCAAATCGCCTGTTGCCCACAAGTCTTCAGCGTTATGAGCGACTGGTACTATTTGAGTATCAGCCGTTTTAGCTAAAGCGGCTCCACTGATGCCATATTTCTTTGTTTCGCCAGGCTTCATCCTTGTGCCTTCTGGAAAGATGGTTATCCAAATTCCTTGTTTCAATCTTTGTTGTCCATTTTCAATTACTTGAGTTACGGCAGCTCTTCCGGAGCTGCGGTCAATCGGAATCGCTTTAAGAAGATTTAAGGCCCAACCAAACAAAGGAATCCAAGTCAATTCTTTTTTGATGATCCATGTTTGTTTGGGGAAAACTACAAGTTGAGCATAGGCTTCAAATACGCTGGAATGCCTAATCATAATTACACTCGCTTTTTTTGGTATATTTTCTTTGCCTTCAATAACAAACTTTAGGCCACATAATTTAGAGCCTACCCATATCATGCTTTGACCCCATGCGCGACCAATTGAAAATTTAATTGAGTATGAAAAAGGAGCTAATAATACAACCGTAAGGCTTGCCAAAAGAACCGACAGATACAAATATACTTGAAACAAAAAAGACCTGACTAATAGCATTAAGACTAAGTTTTTCCTATATATTTAGAAAAATAGCTGGGAATTTCATCTAAATTTAGCCTTTGTTGTTCCATTGTATCTCTATCTCTTATGGTTGCTGTGTGGTCAACAATAGTGTCAAAATCAATTGTGATACAAAGTGGCGTTCCTATTTCATCATGTCTTCTATAACTTTTTCCGATATTGCCAGAATTTTCAATTACAACTCTGCCTAATTTTAGTTTTTGTAGGGAAGTTTTTAGTGTTATGGCTTGTTCCACAAGTTGTTCATTATTGCGTTTAAGCGGAATTACCGCAGCTTTTATCGGCGCAAGGTGCGGTTTAAAAGATAGCACTGTTCTTTCTTTTCCATTACTAAGGGTTTCTTTTTTGAATGCTTCATTTAGAATGGCCAAAACACCCCGATCTACCCCTGCGGAAGGCTCTATTACATAGGGAACCCGCCATTCTTTAGTGTCTTTGTTTTGAATAGCAAGCTTACTATTAGAATTTTTGTTATCTAATACTTGGGCGTTGATTTTTAGGTCTTGTTGTTCCTTTGTGTGAGAGCCTAAGTCAAAGTCAGTGCGATTTGCAATTCCTTCCAATTCTTCTAGTCCATGTGGAAATTTATACATGATGTCAATTGTGGCTTTTGAGTAATGGGCAAGCTCGTCAGAAGATACGGTTACAACTTCTATATTTTTTTTATTGATGCCTTGATCTATCCACCAATCAACCCTTAAATCTGTCCATATTTTATGCCAATCTTCATCAGCTCCTTTTTCAACAAAGAATTCCAATTCCATTTGTTCAAATTCTCTTACTCGAAATATAAAGTTCCTTGGCGTTATTTCGTTTCTAAAAGCCTTACCAATTTGTGCAATTCCAAAGGGGAGGTGATGTGGTGTGGAATCTAAAACATTTTTAAAATTGATAAATATTTGTTGGGCGGTTTCGGGCCTTAGATAAGCAAATGAGCCTCCATCTTCAACCGGACCAACATTAGTTTTAAACATTAAATTAAACGGCCTGGGGTCGGTTAGGTTTTTAGATCGACAGGATGGGCAAGCATTTTGAGAAACTTCATCAGACCTCCATCTGGACTGACAGTCTTTGCAATCGACTAAAGGGTCAGAAAAAGTACTTTCATGGCCCGATTGTTTTAAAACTTGAGGACTAGTTAGAATAGATGCATCAAGCCCTTCCACATCATCTCTCTCATAGACCATTGCACTCCACCAAGCCTTTTTTAAATTATTTTTTAGCTCTATCCCCAGTGGGCCATAGTCATAAAGGCCTTGCAGGCCTCCATATATTTCATTAGATTGGAAAATAAAGCCTCTGCGTTTACAGAGAGCACTCAATTCTTCCATAGTTTTTGCGGTCATATTTTTAATCGCTATTATTTTTCCTTGGTTATTATAGCTTGCATTTAATCAGTAAAGTAGCATTGAAAGAAATTGATAACCTTTATTTGATTTATTTAAGGAGAATAATTTTAAATTGCATTTTTTTTGATAAAAAATGGGTAATTTTGCAAATCTAAATTGATCCATTATGCTTTCCCTTGTATCATATTCTTGATGGTGTAATTCGCACAACCTGCAAAACTTTTGGTTTAAAAACCAATTCTGAGACGCAAGTAAGCGGAAGCTGAAGAAACGGAGTCGTTTATCTCAAGAGTCTATCTTCTATTGCCAGTTTTAAATTAAAACATTAGCCGAATAAGGAGCAATATGAAAAAGTTAGAATATATATGGTTGGATGGATATCAACCTGAACCCAACCTTAGAAGCAAAGTCAAAGTCACTGATGATGCGCCGTCAGATTGGTCTTTTGATGGGTCATCAACTCAACAAGCAGAAGGGGGAAGCTCAGACTGCATAATACGACCGGTAAATGAATACAAGGGCCCCAGAAGCTCTGATGGCCTAATTATGTGTGAGGTTTTGTCTCCTGACAAAACGCCACACCCATCAAACACAAGAAACGCAGGTGTTGATTTATTGTCAGAAGATTGGTGGTTTGGATTTGAACAAGAATTTTTCTTCACTAATCCAGAAGATGGCTCGATACTAGGGTGGGAGGATGGAACACCGAGGCCACAAGGAGATTACTACTGCGGTGTAGGCTCAGGTAATGTTCGGGCACGAGAAGTCTCCGAAGCACATATGGACGCTTGTCTCGAAGCGGGCATTCAAATTACAGGCACCAATGCAGAAGTTGCTCTGGGGCAATGGGAATATTGTGTTTTGGGAAAAGGTATTAAAGCTGCCGATGATCTATGGGTTAGTCGCTACCTTCTTCATTTGATTGCTGAAGAGTATGGCGTCTCAGTTAATTTGCACCCAAAGCCACAAGAAGGTGATTGGAATGGTTCAGGCATGCATACTAATTTTTCTAATGGTCAAATGAGAGATTCGGGCACAGAAGAATTGATGAACGACATGTGTGAAAAATTAGGCGCAGTTCATCAAGAGGGTATAAAAAATTATGGCTCAGACAATGATATGCGCTTAACTGGGAAACATGAAACGCAAAGTATCGAAACTTTTTCTTACGGGGTAAGTGATAGAGGGGCAAGTATCAGGATTCCTATTTATACTGTCGAGAATAATTGGAATGGATATTTAGAAGACAGAAGGCCTGCTTCAAATGCCGATCCATATCGGATTATTACTCATATAGTTGGCACACTGAGCAAATAAAAAAAGGGCCTTCAGGCCCTTTTTTTTAACAATGAATAAAAACGAGGCTGATTATAGCTTAAGGCTGCCAACTATTTCATGGATTGAGGAAAGATGGTGTTGTGCCATATAATCCAAGAGGGCAGCATTAATTTTCTTGCAAATCAAGGGGTCATAGAACAAAGCGGTTCCAATACCCACGGCTGATGCTCCCGCAATAAGAAATTCTAGCACGTCAGTAGAGCTTGCTATACCGCCTTGGCCTAATATTGGAATGCCAAGGGGCCCCGCGACCTCATAGACTTGTTTTACTTTTAATAAAGCAATCGGTTTGATAGCGGGGCCAGAAAGGCCGCCTTGAATGTTCGCTATAATGGGCTCACGTTTTTCGGTATCGATAGCCATTCCCATTATAGTATTAATCACACTTAAAGCATCGGCGCCCGCCTCAATACAACGCCTGGCATTTTCTTTAATGTCGGTTTGATTGGGAGAAAGTTTAGCAATAATGGGTTTTTTTGTTTCTTTTCTGCATGCCTCAATAACCTTTGCTGACATTTCTGGGTAGTTTCCAAAAGAGACACCCCCTTCTTTTACATTTGGACATGAGATATTTACTTCTATAGCTGTGACCAGAGAACGATCAAATTGTTTTGTTACGGCAGCATACTCATCAATTGTTGAGCCGCAGATGTTGGCAATGAACTGCGTTTCGTCTGCCATTAATTTTGGAAGAACCTCCTCAATTACTTTTCTGCATCCAGGATTTTGTAAACCAATGGCATTAAGCATGCCCATAGGCGTCTCATATATTCTGTGATTTTCATTTCCTAATCTGGGCTTAAGAGTTGTTCCTTTTAAAACCAAAGCGCCAACATCTTGATTACTAAAGCCTTCAATACGAGTATATTCTTCGCCAAATCCAACACAGCCAGAGAGAAGCACAAGTGGTGAATTAAAAGACAGGCCACAAAAATTTGTATTAAGATTTAGATTTTTAGGTTGTTGGATCTTTGCCATATGTGCTGAGATAACAATTAGAAGATTATTTAACAAGAATACTGTATTTTACAGAGAATAAATAATTTACTTAAATTTTTATGTTTAATTTAATTTTATTTGAGCCTGAAATACCACCAAACACAGGCAACATAATACGATTATGTGCAAACAGCGGCACTACTCTTCACCTTATTGAGCCATTAGGATTTCAATTAGATGAAAAACGTTTAAGAAGGGCTGGTTTGGATTATAATGAATTTGTGAATGTTAGGTGTCACGCTTCTCTATCATCATGCATAACAGGATTGGGCTCGACCAGGGTGTTCGCTCTTAGCACAAAAGGAGCATTAGATTATTCTGTCCCCAATTATAAGAAAAATGATACATTTTTGTTTGGGCCAGAGACAAGAGGACTAAGCAAAGAAACTCGAGAGTCTTCTTTTGTCTCACAGATATTAAAAATTCCCATGGCTCCAAAGAACCGCAGCATGAATTTATCAAATGCCGTAGCCATAGTAATTTATGA
>JAYZHY010000086.1:0-9944 GCA_036166115.1 Pseudomonadota bacterium
AAGCTTCTAAATATCTGTTGAGTTTTTTGTGTATTAATTTTAAATTATTCGTCGTTTCTTTATAAAACAAAACCACTCTTCATCTGTATGTGTTGGAATTGGTGATGATGGGGCAGTTGTAAAACCATCCCCAAATCACAATTTGGTTATGTCTACCGACACTCTAATAGAAGGGGTGCATTATCCGTTAAATTCGATTGCAGCAGATATTGGTTATCGTGCAATCGCAGTGAATGTTTCGGATATGGCGGCTATGGGTGCTAAGCCACGATGGATGACGCTTGCTCTTATTCTTCCGGAAATCAATGAACGTTGGTTGGAAGATTTCTCGAATGGGTTACATGTCGCCGCTGAAGAATATTCAGTTACGCTTGTTGGTGGTGACATTACTTGTGGCGCCCAACAAGTCGTGACTATCCAAGTGACTGGTGAGTCTAAACCAAAACGAGAAATAAGCAGAACTACTGCAAACGAAGGTGATTTAATTTACGTCACTGGCACCATAGGAGATGCGGCTGCCGGACTTAGACAGTTCAATCCAGAAAAGGAACTCGGTAACGCACACAGTTATCTTGTAAATCGCTTCTTTAGACCGACAGCCAGGATTGAGGTAGGACGAGCGCTGGCAGGCGTAGCTTCCGCTGCCATTGATATCTCAGATGGTTTGTACGCAGATACAAAAAAATTACTTGATGCAAGCAATCTAGGTGGAGTGCTAAATCTCGATAAGATTCCTTTATCGGATGCATTGCGTGAACTTTATAACCAAAAACAAGCTCGTGATCTTGCGCTCAGTGGAGGGGATGATTATGAGTTGTTATTTACAGTATCTCCAAGTAAGTTGACTCTGATTGAAGGTATTTCAGAGCAATACAAACTAAGAATTACTCAAGTTGGTAGGGTGCACAATCAAGCAGGATTGCAATGTACGGAAAATAATTCTCCAATTGATTATCATGATCAAGGATATTTACATTTTAAGTGATTTTTAATAATGATACTTAACAACAAAGAATTGCCCATAAAGAATCCAATATACATAATGGCTACGTGTTTTGGGATTGGCTTGATTCCGATAGCACCAGGGACGTTTGGCTCTTTATTTGGCATGTTGATTTTTTGGTTAACTGTACATTTAGGCCAAGAAACGCAAATTATTATTGCAGGATTATTATTGGTTAATGGAATCTGGGTTTGTGGTGTTTGTTCCAAACGATTAAATATTCATGATCACTCAAGTATTGTTTGGGATGAGATGTCTGCTATGTATTCTCTTTTGCTGTTTGTTCCATCCACCGGAGTTTCTTTGCTTGCCGTATTTTTATTATTTAGGTTATTCGATATTTGGAAACCTTGGCCAATAAATATTGTTGATTCTAAGGTTCATGGGGGGGTTGGCATTATGCTGGATGACATCATGGCAGGTGTTGCCGCCATCTTTTTCTATAACATTATAAGTGGTTTAATTTAATCTGAATCGCTTTCAGTATCAAAGGCAACCAAGGTGTCGGTGTCATCCGTATTTTGAAGAAGTATCTCTACTTTTTGTTCTGCTTCTTTTAAAGCATTCTGACATATTCTGGTTAATTTAACGCCTTTTTCAAACTTCTTCATTGCATCATCGAGCGGTAATTCACCACTTTCAAGCTCTTCAACCAAAGACTCAAGATCGGCGAGCGTTTTTTCGAGGTTCACTGCTTTTTTATTTGTCATAATTTCTTTAACTGCAATAAGGTAATTCGCATATTATCATTTTATTGTCTAAATTGAGTTTTAATTTTTAATTTAGTCAATTTTCATTAAGCGAAAGCCGTTGCTTCCTGATAGAATTACTTTAAATAAAAATCTATTGGTTTGAGTGTATGAGTAAAAAATACAAAGCCGCTGATATTGAAGTGCTGAGTGGTTTAGAGCCTGTTAGAAGACGACCAGGCATGTATACGGATACCTCAAGACCTAATCATTTAGCTCATGAAGTAATCGATAATAGTGTTGATGAAGCACTGGCCGGGCATTGTAAAAAAATTGAAGTCACTCTCTATGATGATGGGTCATTAGAAGTTATTGATGACGGAAGAGGTATGCCAGTTGACATTCACCCAAAAGAAAAAATTCCTGGTGTAGAGTTAATTTTAACTCGATTGCATGCAGGGGGTAAATTCAATCAGGAGAATTATCAATACTCCGGAGGGTTACATGGTGTAGGCGTGTCTGTTGTTAATGCGCTCTCAAAAAATTTGGAGGTATGGATAAGACGAGAAGGTTTAGAGCATAGTTTAAGTTTTTCCGGCGGTAAGAAACAAGGTGATATTGAGATTGTTGGTAAGGTTGGTAAAGCGAATACTGGCACCACACTTAGGTTTTGGCCTGATCCACAATATTTTGATTCACCTATTATTTCAGTTCCCAAGTTACAACATGCTTTAAAAGCAAAAGCAGTTTTATGTCCTGGGCTAAAAGTAAAGTTAACCCTAGAGAAAACTCAAGAAAAGTTTGAATGGCAATACACTGAAGGCCTTGAAGAATATCTTCTTGAGGCTCTTGATAAAACACCCCATATTCCAGAGCAACCTTTTAACGGCAGTGTTACCGGAGAACACGAGGCGGTTGACTGGGCATTGGTTTGGCTTACCGACGAAGGCAATAATGTTGCAGAGAGTTATGTAAATCTGGTTCCCACATCGCAAGGTGGAACTCATGTTAACGGTTTGAGAACTGGTCTATCAAATGCAATCCGAGAATTTTGTGAATTTAGAAGTTTATTACCAAGAGGTGTTACGCTTTCTCCTGAAGATGTATGGGATGACGTTGCTTTCGTGCTGAGTGTTAAGCTTGAGGATCCTCAATTTTCCGGCCAAACAAAAGAACGGTTGTCATCCAGAGAGTCAGCTGCCTTTGTCACAGGTATTATTAAAGATGATTTTGCGTTGTGGTTAAATCAACATCCAGAAACTGGAGATTTGATAGCCCAATTAGCTATAGAGCGAGCGCAAAAGCGAATTAAGAGCGCTAAAAAAGTTGTTAGAAAAAAGATCGTTTCAGGGCCATCTTTACCCGGTAAGCTGGCAGATTGCACCTTACAAGAACCTGAGTTGTGTGAATTATTTTTAGTCGAAGGAGATTCAGCTGGAGGGTCAGCAAAACAAGCTAGAGATCGAACTACACAAGCCATCATGCCTTTGAGAGGAAAGATTTTAAATACATGGGAAGTGGATACTGCAGAAATCCTGGCATCACAGGAAGTTCATGATATCAGTGTGGCAATTGGCGTTGACCCAATTAAAAACAATATTGAAGAGCTCCGTTATCATAAAATATGTATTTTAGCGGATGCGGATTCTGATGGTTTGCACATTGCTACCTTGATATGCGCTCTGTTTTTAAAGCATTTTAGAAGTCTTGTGGAAGCAGGTCATATTTTTATTGCCATGCCACCTTTGTTTAGAATTGATGCTGGAAAGAAAGTTTTTTACGCTTTAGATGATGACGAACGCCGTGCTACATTGGATCGATTAGAGAAAGATGGCTTTAAAGGCAAGATCACGGTAACTCGATTTAAAGGTTTAGGTGAAATGAATCCTAAGCAATTAAGAGAAACTACCATGAATCGTGATACCAGAAGATTAGTTCAACTTAGCGTGTCACCAAATGATAAGAGTGATGAATTAATGGACATGTTATTAGCCAAGAAGCGCTCTAATGAAAGACGGGAATGGTTAGAGAATAATGGCGATTTAGCGGAAGTGTAGATATGAAGAACGAAGAATTAGATTTTGATGGAGATTTTGAGAAACTCTCTCTTAAAAATTACAGCGAAAAAGCTTACCTAAACTATTCGATGTATGTGTTGCTGGATCGAGCATTACCGCAAATCGGTGATGGTCTGAAACCGGTTCAACGTCGAATAATCTACTCCATGAGTGAGCTCGGTTTATCTGCTGGTCAGAAGCCAAAAAAATCAGCCAGAACGGTGGGGGATGTGATTGGGAAATTTCATCCTCATGGGGATTCAGCTTGCTACGAAGCAATGGTATTGATGGCGCAAGATTTTTCATATCGATATTCTATTATTGATGGTCAAGGTAACTGGGGTTCAACGGATGATCCCAAGTCTTTTGCGGCTATGCGTTATACGGAGTCAAGGTTGAAACCCTACGCAAAAATACTTTTGCAGGAACTGGGTGAAGGGACTGTTGATTGGATCCCGAATTTTGATGGCACCCTAACAGAACCAATAGTAATGCCAGCTAGACTCCCAAATATTTTATTAAATGGAGCCATGGGAATTGCGGTTGGCTTATCTACGGATGTTCCTCCACACAACTTAAATGAAGTAGCCAAAGCATTAGTGCATCTTATTGAAAATCCGAAGACAACGCTCGGGAAAATAATGAAATACATTAAAGGCCCTGATTTTCCAACTGGAGGGGAGCTGGTTTCTTCAAGAAGTGATATTCGTAATATCTACAAGACTGGCAATGGAACATTAAAGTTAAGGGCGACTTACGAGGAAGAAGGAGATGATATCGTTATCAATGGATTGCCTTATCAAATCTCTGGCAATAAAATTCTTGAACAAATAGCCACACAAATGAGGAGTAAAAAATTACCCTTAGTTGAAGATTTAAGGGATGAGTCAGATCATGAGAATCCAGTTCGACTCGTTATTACACCTAAATCAAGACGTGTTAATCGGGAAGAGTTAATGTCTCATTTGTTTTCTACTACTTCATTAGAGCGAACAGTACGCGTCAATATGAATATTATTAATCTCGAAGGTAAGCCCAGAGCTTTTAGTTTGATAGATATTTTATCTGAGTGGTTGGTTTTTCGAGAAAGAACTGTTACAGCCAGACTCAAACATCGACTTCAGAATGTTTCAGATCGATTGCATATTTTAGACGGGCTATTTATTGCTTACTTAAACATTGATGAGGTGATAAAGATTATTCGCAATGAGGATGAGCCTAAACTTGTTCTTATGGATCGATTCTCCTTGTCAGATACACAAGCGAATTCAATATTGAATTTAAGGCTTAAATACCTTGCAAAACTCGAGGAAATAAAAATAAAAACTGAACAAGAAGAGCTCAATAAAGAGCGTTTAGATATTGAAGGAATATTAAAGAATAACAATAAGTTAAAAGATTTAATTAAATTAGAAATAAAGAATGATGCTGAGGCATATGGCGACAAAAGAAGAACAAATATAATAGAGAGGGAAGCCGCTCAAGCTATAGATGAAACTCAATTAATTACCAGTGAGCCCGTAACAATCATATTGTCTCAACGAGGGTGGGCACGCGCCGCAAAGGGGCATGATATTGATCCGTTGTCATTAAGTTATAAATCTGGTGACGAATTTTGTGCGGCGGCTCGTGGAAGAAGTAATCAAAATGCTATGTTTATAGATAGCACCGGTCGAGTATATAGTTTGATAGCTAATCAGTTACCCTCTGCACGCGGTCAAGGAGAGCCCCTTTCTGGTCGTTTCAACCCACCTGACGGTTCAGAATTTTGTGGTACTTTAATTGGTGCGCCAGATGATCAATGGTTACTTGCTAGCGATGCTGGGTATGGTTTTGTTGCAACATTGTCTGATCTAATCTCAAGAAATAAGGCTGGTAAGGTTATACTTCGGGTCCCAGAGGGAGGTAAACCAATCACCCCTGCACCTATAGATAATGAGAAGAGTGTCTATATTGCTGCGGTGAGTTCAATCGGAAAGCTACTCTTATTTGATTTGAAGGACTTACCGCAACTTGCAAAAGGTAAAGGCAACAAATTGATAAATATACCCACCAAGAAATTCAAATTAGGTGAAGAGAAGCTGACTGGTGTTGCAATACTTAAAGAGGGCGATGATCTTAATGTTTATCGTGATAAAAACAAACCCATGACTTTAAAATGGAAAGATCTGGGAGAATATGTGTCCGAAAGAGCGTTACGTGGCAAAAACTATTCAAAGAAATTCAAAAGAGCGATCGGACTATCTCTAGATGAATCAAGACTTAAAGAAGACAGCGAAAAAATTAATTAAATAAAAATTAGGATTGAGATGGCAACATATAACACAAATGTTTTTAAATCAGGTTTACGGATTATTCTTGACCAAGATCCATATATCATTGTTGAGAATGAATTTGTTAAACCGGGGAAAGGTCAAGCATTTAATCGCGTAAGAGTTAGAAATCTAAAAACCGGTAAGGTTATCGATAAAACATTTAAATCTGGTGAAAATGTTGAAGCTGCTGATGTCATTGATAAAGATATGCAATATTTGTATACAGACGGAGAATTTTGGCATTTTATGGAACCCATTACTTTTGAGCAGTATTCAGCAAATGAAGCAGCAGTTGCCGATGCGAAGAATTGGTTGAAAGATCAGGATGTATGTCAAGTAACATTATGGAATAGTGAGCCGCTTATAGTGATTCCACCGAATTTTGTCGAATTAGAGGTTATTGAAACAGATCCAGGGGTTCGTGGCGATACAGCTAGCGGTGGAATCAAGCCAGCTAAATTATCTACTGGAGCAGTTGTTAGAGTGCCATTGTTTATAGAGCAAGGGGAAACCGTCAAGATCGATACAAGATCTAAAGAATATGTTTCAAGGATTAAATAAAAAGTTACACATGCTCTTTGTTGTTTGCAAAAGGTGAGAATTGTTGTACTTTCTCGATGCTTCCCTCTCCTTCGCTAATCATTAGTAATCGATCAAAACCCAAGGCGACCCCAGCACATTCAGGAAGACCATATTTCATGGCATTAATAAAATTATAATCCAATGGCCTAATTTTGAGTCCATGCTCTTCGCGATATAATTGATCATTTGAAAACCGTTGTTTGATTTCGTCGGCATCAGTCAATTCAACATAACCATTCGCCAGCTCAAGATCACCGAAAAAGACTTCAAATCGATCGGAGAATCGCTTGTCATCTGGGCAAATTCTAGCCAATGCCGCTTGACTTGATGGGTAATGATATAAAACAGTTAATTTTTTTGCGTGAAATTCTTTTGTAACTTTTGTGCTTAATAGAAAATCTAAATATTGATCTTTATTGAATTTTTTTACCAACGATTCTTCTGGATTAATGGTCCTATTGATTTGATTTATATCGTCATTCATTGGATCGATGTTTAAATATTTTTTAAAAGCATCTTGATAAGAGATGATATCGGTTTGTATTGAAGGATGAGAGTTACCCAAAATCATTGATATCAGTTCAATGGTATTTCTTATTATTTCTTGTAGATTAAATCCCATGCGATACCATTCGATCATGGTGAATTCAGGTAAATGATTGCAACCCAACTCGTTATCTCGAAATACTTTGCAAATTTGATAAATATCTTTAAATCCATCTGCAAGCAGTCGTTTCATGTAGAGCTCTGGTGAAGTATGCAGAAAATTTGAAGAGGCTGAATTATCTGATAGTGACGCACTAATGCTTTCGATATTTATGTCAGAAGCCGCACTCCTTGATAGTATTGGTGTATCGACTTCTAGTACATTTTCTTTTTTGAAAAAATCTCTAATTTTTTCGATTTTTATTGCACGCTGTTTAGCTATCTTGAGCCCGGAAATAGGTTTCCACTGATCTTCTTTATGCTCTTTGTCCATTATAGATTAATGGGTTCATGCATCAGTTGACCCAGGTTGTCACCGACAAGAATATTGCTGTTGTATTTTAAGTTGTTATCCCATGATAAAAAATCTTCCGGATAGACAGTGATGACGGTTGAACCCATATTAAACCAACCTAATAAATCCCCTTTTTTTATTTCTCTTGGTTTTCCTTGCTTAAGCTTCAGGTCAACAAGTTCACCTTTTCCGTGTGGCTTTGTTATTCCTGTCCATGGGGTATAAATACTGCCAACGTTAAGAGCACCTATGAATAAAAGGATTACCTCTGTGCTTTGTGTTTTTATGTAGCAAGCAATTCTTTCATTTCGAACGAATAGCCTAGGTATTCTTGAGGCAGTATTTTGGTTTACACTAAAAAGACTACCTGGAATATGATGTATCTTGGTGATTATTCCATCTACTGGCGCATGAATTCTGTGATAGTTGTATGGAGCCAAATAGATGGTTGCATATTTACCATTCATAAATTCCTTAAGGTCATTGGTATTTTGCCTGAGTAAATTTTGCAAAGAATAAGCATGCTGTTTTGCCTGAATAAGTTTATGGTTTTGAATATCCCCAAAAATAGTTAAGTTGCCATCAGCGGGCGAGGATACTGTATTCGTAGATAGGTTAATTTTTCTGGCATCTGTGACTAATTCACGAATAAAGAAAGCATTAAAAGTATCAAATCCATCTGGTATGGAATTCTTAACTTCATTTGTATTGACTCCGTATAAACTGATAAACCGATTAATAAGGAAGTTCTTAATGGGTTTTATTTTGATTCTTGAAACGCGATACATGATACCAGTCATAAGAAGCTTGGGTATCAAAAATTGCAGCAGTATCAATAACCACGTCCAAATTGATCGCATAGTTATTCCTGAATAAACACTTTTGAATATACTACATTATTTTAGAAACGAGACGTAGCCGATACCGAAAAGGTTATTTTTTCGTTACTTGAGAGTAAAACTTCCAACTCGATATTCTGGCTTTTCTTGATTGCTAATATTGGGTCAAAGAGCATCAGATGTTTACCACCTCTTTCGAGTAATATCGAATCATTTTTTGGAATCATTAGTTGCTTGATTTCAATCATCTTAGCAATTCCATCCTTAATCACGGTTTCATGGATTTCAACATTACTGAATTGAGGGCTAGTTATAGAAGTGATTGTAATATTTTGGTTAGATTGATTAATAATGTTTGTGTAGCCCGCAGTTACAGAATTTCCTGGAAGTGGCACATATATTAAAAGATTATCGAAAATTATTCCTTTAGATCCTTTTTCTCCACAAGCAAGAAGAATAATTAATAAAAATAGAAAAGAAATTTTCTTCATCAGCTTTTTTATAATATCTTTGGTAAATCTTTAATAAAGTGATCAGTGCTATGGGGGGCACTAAATACAGCATGAAATTCTGCTTCTTTATTGATAAGTATGACTGCGGCAGAGTGATTGACGGAATAATTTTTTCCTTCACTTTTATTTGCTTCAAAAAAGATACCCAGCTGACCGGTTAATTTCTTAATTTCAGCAATTGAGCCCGTAGCACCAATTACATTTTCAGTAAAAGAGGTGACATATTTATCAAGGATTTTGGTTGTATCACGATCAGGATCTACACTTATCATGATAATATTAGGTAGATGTTCAACCTTACTTTCTAGCTCTTTATTTGCCTGTGAGAGTTGATGTATTGTCAACGGGCACACATCAGGACAGTTCGTGTAACCAAAAAACAAAAGACTCCATTTTTCTTTTAAACTTTCTATGTTGAAGATTGAACCGTTATTAGCGGTTAATGAAAATTCCGAAAGAGGTATCGGTTCATCTAAAACAGTTGAGAATTCAGTCTTTTTAGACATACAGCTTGTCAACATTATTGACAAAAGGATGCATAGAAAGAACTTAGATTTGTGTTGTAAGTATGGGATAAGCATGAGCTATTTATTATTTTTTAATTCGCCGGAAATTATACCTGACCTTGCTCTATTTGCATGTTAAATTGATCTTTTAGCTTAAAATTCTTTTAGGTTTAGATAATTATATAAAATTATGATTACTGTTGAAGCTCTTATTCAGAAAACTGCGGATCGTTTTAATTACGCTGAAATTACTTTTGCTCATGGCACTGAAAATGCCACTGATGAAGCAGCTTATTTGATCTTCGGTTATCTAAAATTAGATCATACTGATGCGCAAAATGCATACCAAAGAGTAATTAATGAAGGTGAGCTTGAAGTTCTGGAGAAAATGATTAAACAGCGTATTGAAGAGAATTACCCTGTTGCTTATATCTTAAACCA
>JAYZHY010000087.1:0-19644 GCA_036166115.1 Pseudomonadota bacterium
AACTCAAGACTAATGTATTACAGCTCTTCAGAAACACATTCATCAGTAAGAAAAGCTATCGAATTGCTTGGTCTAGGCTCGCAATCACTAAAACTTATCCCAATAAACCCCGATTACACGATTAATCTCAATCTTCTCCAAAAAGCAATACAGGAAGATAGAGAAAATGGCCATATTCCGGCTTGCATTATAGCCAATGTTGGAACAGTGAATACCGGCGCAATAGATCCTCTAAATGAATTATCCATTATTGCTAAAAAAGAAAAATTATGGATGCACGCAGATGGAGCGTTTGGAGCGATTGCTAGACTATCTAAAGAGTCAAAAAATCTTGTAGCAGGCCTAGAAAAGGCTGATTCAATAGCTTTTGATCTGCATAAATGGATGTACATTCAATATGATTGTGGTTGCACTTTAATACGTGGCGATGCCCCACACAAAGAAACATTTTCGGTAATTCCACCTTACATCAAAAAGTTTGATCGAGGTTTGGCCTCAGGACCACTTAACTTCTCTGAATACGGAGTACAACTATCTCGCTCTTTTAAAGCACTAAGAGCATGGATGGCATTAAAAATAGAAGGGGCTGATCGATTTGGCGAGCAAGTAGAACAAAATATAACTCAAGCGAAATATTTAACTGAACTTATAGATACTAAAGAAAAATTAGAATTAATGGCTCCTACCTCATTGAATATTGTGAATTTTAGATTCAACGATACACAAATAAAAAATGATGATATTAATGACTTCAACGCTGAAATACTCATGCGGTTACACGAAAGCGGAAGTTCTGCACCGTCGTCTGCCCTTCTTGACGGTAACTTTTCCATAAGAGTTGCCATTACTAACCACCGAAGCCGGAAAGAAGACTTTGAGAACCTCGTAAGCGATATCATCAAAATTGGAGACAATTACTTAAATGAATATGCTGTAAATCAATAATATAACGTTAAAGCTTATATAAAATATTAATAAATTATTATCTTTTCCTGAAAAATTACCGTTTAAATGAAAATCTCTTTACTTTTACCTATACTAGAATTACTTGAATAGCACCAACCTCAAATTCAAAAGGAGTATGCCATGAATTCACGCACCGCTTTTTTATCATTATTTTTTATATTTTTAATGTCTTGCGAAACAGACACTAATAAAAATAATGCAAATGATCTAGCGCAAAACTCAATCATTATTGATACACATATTGATGTACCTTACCGTATTATTGATGAATGGGAAGACGTTACTGTTGCTACCGATGGCGGCGATTATGACTATCCCAGAGCCTTAATCGGCGGTCTGAATGCACCATTTATGTCGATATATACGCCAGCAAGACTTGAAACAGAAGGAACATCTAAGGTGCGTGCTGAAGAATTAATTGCATTGGTAGAAAAAATTGTCACCATGGCTCCTGAAAAGTATGCTATTGCGACTTCCCCAAAAGATGTACGTGATCACTTTAAACAAGGAATTATTTCACTGCCAATGGGCATGGAAAATGGTTCACCAATCGAAGGTAATATAAACAATATTGAATACTTTTTTAATAAAGGTATTCGTTACATCACATTAGCTCATTCTCTCTCTAATCACATATCTGACTCTTCTTATGATGACAATAAGGTGCATGGTGGTTTAAGTGAATTTGGCAAGAATGCTGTAAAAGAAATGAATCGAGTTGGTATGATGATAGACGTTAGCCATATTTCTGATGATGCTTTTTGGGATGTGATGGAAATAACAACAACACCAGTCATCGCATCGCATTCATCAGCACGCTATTTCACCCCTGAATTTGAACGCAATATGAATGATGAGATGATAGTTCGACTTGCTCAAAATGGTGGTGTAATCATGATAAATTATGGCTCTGCTTTTTTAACTGAGGAAGCCAATAAATACAATCCAACAAGAAATACAGCTTGGGAGAACATTCAATCGAATAAACCAAGTCAAGAAATCATTGATATTTTTGGTACCAATTACCAAGGAACCCGTGAAGAATTTAATCAAGTATATAAAGAGAATTATCCATATCCATTCGCTACACTTGAGCAAACACTTGATCATTTTGATCATGTTGTAAAATTAACTGGTAGTGTCGATCACGTTGGCATAGGCTCAGATTATGACGGGGTTGGCGATTCACTACCAATTGGACTTAAAGACGTATCATCCTACCCGAACCTAATTCAAGGGTTAATTAATCGCGGTTATTCAGTTGAAGATATAAAGAAGATCCTTGGTGAAAATTTATTGCGTGTTTGGACGGCAATCGAAAATGCTGCATCTGATCAATAATAGACCTTGAACAAATGAGGATTAAAGCATCTAAGAGCATTCTATTTGTTTGTACAATATTTTTCTTAGCAGCATGCTCAGATGAAATAACACATAAGAGTGACTTCGACGTAATAATTAGTAATGGAGTTGTTTATGACGGCTCAGGAGAAGAGCCAGCATTTATTGATATTGGAATAAAAGGTGCATTAATATCCCAAATGGGTGATCTTTCCAAATTCACCGCAAATGAGAATATAGATGCATCTGGATTAGCAGTAGCACCAGGCTTAATCAATATGCTGTCTTGGGCTACCCAGCCACTGATTGTTGATGGAAGAGCTTTAAGTGATATCAAACAAGGAGTAACGCTCGAAGTCATGGGAGAAGGAAGATCCATGGGCCCTCTTAATGATAAAATGAAAGCTAATGAAAAGAAAAGACAGAGCAATATAAAATTTGATATAGAATGGACAACACTGAACGAGTACCTTGAATATATTGTAAATAAAGGTGTTTCAGTAAATGTCGCATCTTATGTTGGTGCCACTACAATTAGAGTTCATGAAATTGGTTACGAAGATCGTGAACCAACAAACGAAGAACTCCTTAGAATGCAAGAGTTAGTAAGACAAGCAATGCGTGATGGTGCACTTGGTGTTGGCTCATCATTAATATACACGCCAGCAAATTTTGCAAAAACTGATGAGCTTATTGCCTTAGTAAGAGCCGCTGCAGAGTTTAACGGAGGGTATATATCTCACTTAAGATCAGAAGCGAATAAACTTGAAGAAGCAGTCCTAGAATTAATAAAAATCTCAAGTATTACTGGAGCACCAGCAGAAATTTATCACCTAAAAGCAGCTGGGAAAAAAAATTGGCATAAACTTGAAAATGTTTTCGATTTAATCGAATTGTCCAGAGAATCAGGCTTAAGAATAAGCGCTAATATGTACACATATTCTGCAGCTGCGACAGGTTTAGATGCCACTATGCCGCCATGGGTCCAAGAAGGTGGTCACGATGCTTGGGTAAAAAGACTAAAATCTCCAGAAATTCAAAATCAATTAGAAATAGAAATGCTTGACGCCAATTCAGATTGGGAAAATTTCTTTTTGCAGGCTGGTCCAGAAGGAATTCTATTAACAGGATTTCGTAATCCTACCCTCAAAAAATACATAGGAAAAACACTTAAAGAAGTGGGTGAAATTAGAGGGACCTCACCTCAAGTAACAGCAATGAATTTAGTCGCAGAAGATAACAGTCGCGTGGATGCGGTTTTTTTCCTAATGTCTGAAGAAAATGTAATAAAACAAATGAAAAAACATTGGATTAGCTTTGGCTCGGATGCTGGGGCATTGGCTAATGAAGGCGTATTTATTGAAAAAAGTACACATCCTAGAGCATACGGTAATTTTGCAAGGGTTCTAGGAAAATACTCTAGAGATGAGAAAATCATTAGCCTTACTGAAGCCATTAGAAGAATGACATCTTTGCCTGCAAAAAATATTGGCGTTTATGATCGAGGGTCACTTGAAATTGACAACTATGCTGACATAATCATTTTCGACCCAAAAACAATCAAAGATATGGCAACATTCGAGAAACCTCACGAATATGCAATTGGCATGAAGCATGTTTTTGTTAACGGCACTCAAGTTTTAAAAGACACCAAACATACAGGTGCAATGCCCGGCATGGTTGTAAGAGGTCCAGGATGGGTTGGCTGGGAAGATCAAGAAAATTAATTTCTAAATACGAATATCGAGGAACAATTTAAAATGTATAAACATATATCACTTTTATTTATTTTACTCTTACCGCAGATCACTAACTCTCAACTTGTCTCAAGTGATAATTACCCCTTAGATTACCAAAGACTCGCATTGCAAATTTATCGAGATACTATCGGCATGAGAACCGCTGCCGGTCATAATCAAGTCAAAGTTATGGCGCATTATCTAGCTGATCGCTTTAGGGATGGCGGCTTTCCTGAAGATGATATTCATATCCTTCCTTTCGTTTCTCCTAATGGGGAAGAGATTGCTTCATTAGTCGTTAGATATAGAGGTGATAATAGGTCGAACAAAAAACCCATACTCTTTGCTGCGCACATGGATGTAGTCGATGCTTTAAGAAAAGATTGGATTAAAGACCCTTTTAAATTAATAGAGGAAGATGGTTACTTTTTTGGAAGAGGAACAAGTGACGATAAATCTGGAACCACCCTTCTCACGGCAACTTTCTTGAGATTAAAAAAAGAAGGCTTTACCCCTAATCGTGATCTAATAATTGCTTTTAGTGGTGACGAAGAAACAGAAATGTTAACCATAGAAGACATGGTTGAGAATCACAGAGACTTAATTGATGCTGAATTTGCTATTAATGCAGACTCTGGTGGTGGATCACTGGACACCGAATACAATCCAATCTCCTACCAACTTCAAGCCGCTGAAAAAACCTATGCGGACTTTGTTATCTCTATAACTAACCCTGGAGGACACAGCTCACGACCAACAAAAGTGAATGCAATTTATGATATCGCAAAAGCGTTAAAAGAAATTGAGGCTTATACATTTCCTACTCGTTCTAATGATATAACACTTGAATATTTCAGAATGAGAGCTAACGCTGAAAAAAATCAGCTTGGTGAAGCAATGCTCAAATTTTCTTTAGACCCTGAGGATAAGGCCTCAGCTGAAATTATTTCAAGCCACCCTGATCAAGTCGGTATTATAAAAACTACTTGTATTGCTACGATGTTAAGTGCAGGTCATGCTGAAAATGCATTGCCACAGAGCGCTGAAGCAAATATAAATTGTCGTTTATTCCCTGGTATTGAAGTGAGTGAAATTCACAGTAAGCTTCGTGAAATTATTTCAAACAAAAATATTAAAATTAAAATATCTGGAAACCCTAAATCAGCTCCAGCCTCACCCCTAAGGGAAGATGTAATGGATGCCTTAAAAACAACTGTACATGCACAATTTCCTGATCTTCCAATTATTCCTTACATGACCACTGGCGCCACAGATGGTCGAGCATTAAGGGCAGGAGGAATCCCTACATATGGATCAATAGCCCTTTTTGGAAGATCTGAAGACAGTTTTGCTCATGGGCTAAACGAGAGAGTTTTAGTGAAATCATTCTTTGATGCACTCGAGCACTGGAAAACACTTATACACGAACTTACTGAGATTAAATAAACTTAATTTATTTAGCTACTGGGCCATTCCTTATCAAAAGGGAATGGTTTTTCATCAGTATAGTAAGTCAGAAAATCCACAATCTCACTCAAGTACACTCCCAACGCATGACCGAATCCTTCTATTTTTGGATTTGTGCTACCCGTAAATAAGACAATAAAAAATTGTATAAAAGCCATTAAAAAAGTTATTAAACGCGAGGCGCTTAATATAACAGCAAAGATTAGCATATAAATCAGTCTCTTCCATATGGGAATCGATTTTAAATTAGCGGTGTAATCAGAGTAGTCCATAGGGTTATTATTTGATTCTGATTCTATTGTATTTTTTTCTGTCATTTTGTTTTCCTGTAAGAAATTACTTTTTCTTAGGAGTAAGATACATAATTATATCGGCTCTAACAACTTCAACGCCATCTTCATCTATAACAGAAACCGGAACAGTAACATCATTTATAACACCTTCCTCAATAACAGGCATTGTGGCAGTAGCTTTTAAGTTTGAATTGGCTTTTGCGATGTATTGAATATTCATTCCTTTTGGTATCCAACGCATAGAAGAAATCAAGCCTCCTTCCATAAGCGTACCTGCAGCAAGCTCGCAAAGATTGGCAATTGCTATTACATGAATTGTACCTAGATGATTAGTCACTTTTTTCTTTTTTTTCATACCAACGACTACTTCATTCTCATTGTATTCGATGAATGAAGGCGAAATTGAAGAAAAATAAGGAACACGCCAACAAACTGTTGTTGCAAATAACCATCGACCCAGCGCATTATGTCCAATCTTTTCCCATATCCTTAAAGGCAGTGATTTCTGAAGCATATTATTCTCGTTGTTTATATGCCCAGATAAAATTATCACGGTTTGGCATTTTTACCTTAACTAAAGTCTTTGCATTCATAATTTCTTGTTCATCAATAATATTGTTTAAAAATAGAATGTATGCCGACAAAGCATAAACTTCATTATTATTTAAGGAACCGGGAGTCTGATAAGGCATGGCTCGTCTTATATAATCAAATAAAATAGTGGCATAAGGCCAATAACTTCCAACTGTTTTTTTTGGCGAAGCCCCATTGATTGATCCATGGCCACCAGCAAGATCGCCATTAATACCACCTTTAGCTTTTTCGCCATGACATGCCATGCAATGAATATTAAAAAGTCGTTTTCCTGTATCTGCGCCTCCTGATCCCTCTGGTAAACCATCCCCATTGGGTAAAACAACAAAATCAACCTCTTGAACCGCATTAATACTAATTGATTCACCAAGCATTGGAGCTTTATCAGCAAAAACATCATCTGCTGCCAAACTATATTGATAGCAAATCAAAAATAAGAATAATAAGGGTAGTTTAAAGTTATAAATAGACATTACTTGCCTTACCCTCTTGATCTATGCGCCATATCTGAATAGCATTATAATGATAAAAAGTGTTACCAGCCCGACCTTTCAACCAATTTTCTCTTGTGGGTTGAACGTTTCCTTTTTCATCGATAGCCCGACTCATTAGTGTCGCAGGACCGCCATTCCATTTCCATGCAGACCTAAATCGAGTTAATGCTTTAGATAAGACATGATCATCCAGATTAGCTTCTGCCCATGTTTTTCCTCCATCTGCAGATAATTCCACTTTTTTTATCTTTCCCATGCCTGACCAAGCTATACCATTAATCTGGTAAATACCCGCTTTATTAAGATCTAGGCCTGGAGAAGGCTTCGTTATAATGGACTTCACTTCCATAGGAAATGTAAATAATTCTGCCACACCATCATCTCTTAGATCTGAGTATTTTGAAGTTTCATCTTTGGTCATAGATGGGGTAGATGTTACCTTGATTGTCCTTAACCATTTAACACATGCATTACCTTCCCAACCAGGAAGAAATAAACGCATAGGATAACCATTCGAAGGTCTCAGAGGTTCACCATTCTGATGGGTAGCAATTATTGCGTCATCCATTATCTTCTCTATAGGTACACTGCGGCTCATAATTGCAGCATCTGAACCCGATGCTACAATCCATTTTCCTTCGGACTTAATTCCAGCCTCGTCAAGTAATATTTTAAGAGGTACACCACCCCATTCACTGCAGGAAATTAAACCGTGCAATTGACTAGCGGTACGTTGAAGTGGATTTGGCGATATCATGGCTCCGCTATTGCCTGAGCATTCAAGAAATTGAATCTTTGAAACATGCTCATAACGCGCCAAACTCTCCATCGAAAAGGATAAAGGTCGATCCACCAAACCATGAATGATTAAACGATGTTCTTTGGGATGAATATCAGGAATTCCTGAATGGTGCCTTTCAAAATGCAATCTGCTGGGCGTGATAACACCATCTAAGTGTTCAATGGGTGTTCTAGATGCACCTGAACCAATGGTACCAGGCTGAGATCCTACATTGTTGCGCTTTAGATGGTTTTCATATTTTGAAGGACCAGATTCACCCATACCTTCACCAGGTACCCGCATCCAAGGAAATCGATGCTTACCTTCCGAGGCATTTGCGCTTGTAGTTATTAAACCTGCGCCTAATCCTGATTTTAGAAAATATCTTCTATCTAGCAAGCCATTATTCGCTGCAAACACTAAATCAGATGTCTTTTTTTTCATTCATTTTCTCATAAATTAGTTTAATTTTATATATTAAATAATTGATATATATTATATTTTATCTAAAGCTTGTTCTAAGTCACCAACCAAATCGTCAATCGACTCAATTCCAACTGAAATACGAACTAAATCTTTTGGTATCGGGCTATTCTTGCCTTCGATCGAATAGCGATGCTCGATTAAGCTTTCTACACCACCAAGAGAAGTTGCACGTAAAAATACATTGCACGCTTTAACCATTCTTAATGCAGCTTTTTCACCATCTCTAACTCTAAAAGATAACATACCACCAAAACCCAAAGACATTTGCTTTTTTGCTACATTATGCCCTGGATGAGTTGGTAAACCTGGATACAATACTTCGGAAATACGTTCATCACTTAGAAAGTGGGTTGCAATTTGCAATGCATTTGAACTGGCACGTCTAACTCTCAAGTAAAGAGTTCTCATACCGCGTTGTAACAACCAAGCTTCAAAAGGCCCTAATACTGCGCCGCCGTGAATACGGATTTGACGAATTTGATCCCAAAATTTATCTTTTTTTGCACAAATCAAAGCGCCGGCAATTACATCACCATGCCCATTTAAATATTTTGTTGCAGAGTGCATTACTATGTCAGCGCCATGTTCAATAGGTCTCGTAATAACAGGTGTAGTAACTGTCGCATCAACAACTAATTTAGCTCCATTATTGTGCGCTATAGCTGCTGCTTCATTAATATTAATAATATCCCATGTTGGATTACATGGCGTCTCTATCCAAACCAATTTAGTTTTCCCTTTAATAACACTATTACTTAAGGCTTGCGGTTCACCTGAATTATAAAAATCAATATCAATGCCCCATTTTCCCGAAAATTCAACTAACCATTGCCTAAGCCCCCAATACATTATTTTTGGTGCAACCACATGATCCCCTGGATCTAATACTTGGAAAACACTTACTGCCGCAGCCATCCCAGAGCTGAACAAGAAAGCTTCCTCGCCTCCTTCGAGTTCTGCTAGCATTCTTTCTGGAATTAAATAAGAAGGATTTTCATCACGACCATAACTGTGTTTTTCAGAGATTAATTCATAATTATCATTTCGTGCAAAAGTAGTTGAAGTGTATATTGGCGGGATAATAGACCCGCTCAATGGATCTTTATAATGAAGCGCTTGAACCGCTTTTGTTTCTTGCCTGACTTTTTGATTCATGTATATTTATTCTCCATTGAGATGTTGTTCTTTTGTTTGTAAGAATAAGCAAAATATTTTTTACTAATAAAATACACTATACTAAATTTATGGCTATCATCTTACTTGCTTCCATAATTTTAGCACTTGTTTTCTTACCGAATGCTTGGGTAAAGCGTGTCCTTGAAAAATACTCACTTCCCGATGATCGATACTCTGGCACTGGAGCCGAACTTGCTAAATACTTACTCAATAAAGAGTCCATCCAAGGGGTCGTGATAGAAGAAACTGAAGAAGGAGATCATTACGATCCAATTAAAAAAGCCGTAAGGTTGACCAAAGAAAAATACCAGGGCAAATCTTTAACTGCCATAACTGTTGCTGCGCATGAAGTTGGTCATGCTGTTCAAGATAATGATAATTACGCACCGCTCAGGTACAGAACCCAACTGATTAAAATATCGCGGGGCATTGAAAAAATTGGTGCCGGTGTACTAATGATCTCGCCATTTATTGGAATACTCACAAAAGCTCCTGGACTTAGTGCGATTGTTTTTGTTTCAGGCTTACTGACATTGCTATCATCTACGTTAATTCATTTGATTACCTTGCCAACTGAAATTGATGCCAGCTTTAAACGTGCTTTACCGCTTTTAAATGAGAACAATATTCTCATGGATGGTGACTTGAAGTACGCCCGTAAAATCTTAACGGCAGCGGCATTTACCTATGTATCAGCATCACTGATGAGTTTACTAAATATAGCTAGGTGGTGGGCAATCCTAAGACGTTGAATCCATAATACGTTTTGCAAATAATTTCTTAAATACTTGAACGTAACGTTGCATATGCTCAGGTTTATCCATGCTAACTCTTGACCACTTAGTATAAGGTGGAAACGGTCTGCCCGAAGCTATTCCATTCTCTAATAGAGTAGCATTCAGCTCCTGAACCGGAATTCCTGTTTCAAAAAAACTAAAATTAGCATTTGATTTAATGTATCTCACACCCAATTCCTTATACATATTTTCAACAATGTTAAGAGATTCTTTGTTTTTTCTTCTCGAGAAATTCTGGAATTCTTGATCCTGATAACTGGCATAAGCAGCTTCGATACCTAATATATTATTTTTACCCGTTTTAAGCTCTTCAATCCTCTCTATGAGATCTGGATGTGCAAAACCAAACCCTACAGCCAGTCCAGCTAAGCCATGTATTTTTGAGGCAGTGCGTGCAACTATGATATTTTGATGACCATCCGCAATTAGATCAACCATGGATGCATAATTTGGATCTTCCACATACTCGAAATACGCTTCATCGATAAACACCAATCTATCTTTAGAAACCTCAATCACAAAGTCTTTTAATTTATCCTTGTCAATTATATTGGGTATAGGGTTATTAGGATTAACTAAGTAAACCATTTTGGTATCTGGTCTAATTGCTCGTGCTACAGCATCCAAATCACACGCTAAATTCTCATCAACTGGAACTCTTATAATTTCAGATCTGACTCTCGATGCATAACGAACTAGATCCTGATAAGTCGGATCCACGCAAACAACCGAACCTTTCTCCCAGCTCGCCATTAATCCGCCAGTTTTTAGTATTTCACCTGACCCTGTTCCAAGTACAACATGATCTGAAGTTAAGCCATTTTGAGCGGCTACCAATTTAACCAAATTTCTTCTATTGCCACCGCCGTACCTGTTTGCAAGATTTATGGCTTCGTTAATTGCTTGTAACGCGACTCTTGATGGGCCAAAAGGATTCTCGTTTTTATCTGCTTGCACAAGGTCGAATAATTTAGAGGTTTCGTTTGCAGCGTATAATGATGTTGATAATGGACTAAGTGAATGAATGGCAGATGCGCCTAAAAATGCGCCGCCAGAGAGTAAAATATTACGCCTACTGATATTTTTCATATTCATCTGACCATTTTTTTAAGTAACTTTGTAATCCGTTATTTAAGCGGTATATTTTCTATGCCCTTATATTAGTTGAATTTAAAGCCCAAAGCACAGTTTTCTGGTAAAAATTAACTCCATTTTGTTTTTTATGAGGATTTATTTAAGAAATTTTAGTATTTTTCAGTGGTTTACCTAACACAACGCTGATAATATGCGCGCGCAAACTTAGAATTAATAATAAAGCCAACACATTTATTAAATAACAAAAAAGAAATAGGAACATGAAAGATCTTAACTTATACAGGAATATTGGTATTTTTGCTCATGTAGATGCTGGTAAAACAACAACTACTGAGAGAATACTAAAATTAACCGGGAAAATTCACAAAATAGGTGAAGTTCACGACGGTGATGCTACGACAGATTTCATGGATCAAGAGCAAGAGCGCGGCATTACAATTCAATCTGCGGCTACCAGTTGCGAATGGAATAACCATCGATTGAATATAATAGATACTCCCGGGCACGTTGATTTCACTATCGAAGTCTATAGATCGCTAAAAGTACTTGATGGCGGTGTTGGTGTTTTTTGTGGCTCAGGTGGAGTGGAACCTCAATCTGAAACAAATTGGCGTTATGCGAATGATTCTGAAGTGGCAAGGATTATTTTGGTCAACAAACTCGATCGAGTTGGTGCCGATTTCCTAAGAGTGGTACAACAAATCAAAGACATTCTTGGTGCAAACCCCCTAGTAATGGTTCTACCAATAGGAATAGAAGACGATTTTAAAGGTATAGTAGATCTCTTGACTAGAAAAGCATGGGTTTGGAGTGATTCCGATGACCCAACAAACTATGAAGTAATTGATCCACCTCAAGACATGCAAGCTGCAATTGAAGAGTGGCGAGAAAAATTAATTGAGACTGCATTAGAACAAGATGATGATTTACTAGAAAAATACTTAGAAGGCGAAGAACCCAGTGTTGATGATATTAAACGCTGTATCCGTAAAGGAACTATTAATCTTGACTTCTTCCCTACTTATTGTGGCTCGGCATTCAAAAACAAAGGTGTACAGAACATTCTCGATGCCATTGTTGATTACCTACCCAATCCAACTGAAGTTAAGCCACAACCAGAGATTGATCTAGAAGGTAATGAAACAGGAGAATTTGCCACAGTTGATTTTGATAAACCACTGCGAGCACTGGCTTTTAAAATCATGGATGATAGGTATGGTGCACTCACATTTACAAGAATATATTCCGGCACCTTAAAGAAAGGCGATAATGTAATTAATACCTTCACTGGAAAAACTGAAAGAATTGGCCGTATCGTTGAAATGCACGCAGATTCTCGAGAAGAGTTAGATTCTGCTCAAGCTGGCGATATAGTTGCGCTGTTGGGTATGAAAAACACTAAAACCGGGCACACATTAGCAGACGCAAATAACCCAGCGACATTAGAACCTATGGTATTTCCAGATCCTGTTATATCAATAGCTATTTCACCACAAGATAAAGCCGGAACAGAAAAACTGGGCATCGCCTTAAATAAAATGATCCAAGAAGATCCCTCTTTCCAAGTAGCAACTGATGAAGATTCAGGAGAAACCATTATAAAGGGCATGGGGGAACTGCATTTGGATATTAAAGTAGATATCCTGAAACGCACTCATAATGTAGAAGTTAATATGGGTAAACCACAAGTTGCTTATCGAGAAACCATCACACAAGTTGTTGAAGATACATACATACATAAAAAGCAAACAGGTGGTTCCGGACAATTTGCAAAAATTGATTATCTAATTGAACCGGGAGAACAAAATAGTGGATACACTTTTGAGTCTAAAGTAACAGGTGGTAATGTCCCAAGAGAATATTGGTCGGCAGTCGAAAAAGCATTCGAATCAAGTATGCAAGAAGGAACAATGGCCGGCTTTCCTCTGCTTGATGTATCTTTTAAACTCCTGGATGGAGGTTTTCACGCTGTTGACTCGTCTGCCATGGCTTTTGAATTGGCTACAAAAGCAGCATACAGACAATCAATCCCTAAAGCTGGGCCTCAATTACTAGAACCGATCATGAAGGTTGATGTATATACACCAGAAGAGCATGTTGGTGATGTGATAGGAGATTTAAACCGAAGAAGAGGAATGATTAAATCTCAAGATACAGGACCTACAGGAACGAGAGTTAATGCCAGTTCGCCGCTCGCAGAAATGTTTGGGTATATTGGGCATCTTAGAACCATGACGTCTGGCCGCGGCCAATTTTCAATGGAATTCTCACACTATGCTCCATGTCCATCTAATGTTGCTGATGAAGTTATCAAAGAGACGCTAGAAAGAAAAGCTAACAAATAGCTAATAAATTTTGTCTTCTAATAACTCGCAATATTTTCATCTGAGGAAAAAGCAGTTGGTCGATTTAGGCTTCTGACTCGATTTATAAAATCGTCTTGTAAAACATAAAGACAAGGCACTAAGAATAATGTGATAACTGTTGCAAAGACAATTCCAAATGCAATTGAGATAGCCATTGGGATGACAAATTGAGCTTGCGTACTTGTTTCCAGCATTATCGGCATTAAACCAATAGCTGTAGTTAATGATGTCAGAATTATAGCTCTAAATCTTTGTTTCCCTGACTCAGTAACAGCTTCAATAATACCCATGCCTTCTTCTCTAGCTTTATTTATAAAATCAACCAAAATAAGGCTGTCATTTACCACAACTCCAGCCAAAGCTACTAAACCGAATAAGGAAAACATACTCATTGCCTCATTTAACACAATATGCCCAATAACTGCCCCAATCAAACCAAAAGGGATGACTGACATAATAATTAATGGTTGCATATATGAACGCAACGGTATTGCAATTAATGCATAAATTAAGAATAAAGCAGCAATTGAGGCCGCGGTCAATTCTTGAACTAACTTAGACGTTTCTCTACTGGATCCTTCCAAATCAAACTCTAATTGAGGAAATTGCTCCTCCAGTAAAGGTATAAAATTGTTAGTAATATCTGCTAACACTACTCTTGGTTCAACTGATGCCGAGTCAGCATCGGCAGATACAGTTACCACACGATCTCCATCTTCATGATCAATTCTCGAGTAGGCTTGACCGAAATTGGCGGTCGCAACTGAGGAAAATGGTATCTCATCACCAGAACTATTTCTTATTCTCATGGTTTCTAAATTAGCGATTGATTGCCTGTCCTTTTGAGGATATCGAACCATTACTTTTATTTCATTTTTTCCTCGTTGTATGCGTTGAGCTTCCTCACCATAAAAAGCTTGCCGAACTTGCCTACCAACAGAAGCCATTGATAATCCGAGTGTTTCGGCTTCAGGTTTAATATCTAATTTAATTTCCTCTCCACCGATACTTAAGGAACTCCTGATATCGAATACACCGTCATACTCTCTGAGTTTATTTTCAAGTGCTTTTGTGGCTCTTTCTAATTGATTTATATTTTGACCAATAACGTTAAAACTAATAGCAGAACCTCCACCTATGTTTCGCCCTGAATCAAACGTTAATTTTTTTACCCCAGGCATATCCTCAACTCTCGATCGCCACATATTCTCAATATCGAGTACGCTTACCTTTCTGTTTTCAAAAGGCAATTCAGCCACCAATAACCCAATATTATCCCCAGCATAAGGTGTGCCCATTTCTGTCATTCCACCTGTATAAACACCCAACCTATTTATTGGGGGAAGATCATTTGGATTCTCTTGTAACCACTCATCATTTATATTCATGGCATGTTGTTCGAGTTTATTTAATACCTTGTCTCGGCTTTCAGAAGGTGAACCATCAACCATTGTTAATTCCACAACGACATAATCACCTGGCACTTCAGGGAACATAACAAATCTTGTTATGCCACTATTCAACACCCCAACAATTAATATCAATGCCGCTAAAAATGTTGTTGCTGTCAAACCTCGATTTTGCAAAGCTTTTTTTATTAAAGGGGTATATTGATTTTGTATGATATTTTGTAAGTTTCGTTGAACAACTCGATTCGCTCTTTGAAAAAAGCGAGAAGGCCTTTTATACCATGGGATATTATAATAAGAAGAAAATATCACATCCTCATCGATATCTGGAATATTTGAATGAGCTAAATGAGCCGGTAAGATTAATTTTGACTCGATAATAGAAAAGAAAAGACAAAGAATAACTACGACAGACATGGCTTTAAAGAATGGTCCACCGAAACCAGACAAGAACAGCATGGGTGCAAAGGCCGCAATCGTTGTCAGAACGCCAAAAGTGGCTGGTAATGCGACTTTCTTAGCCCCCAAAATAACATTGTCAATTGTGTGTCCATCCGCTCGAATCTTTGTGTATATGCTCTCACCTATAATTATGGCGTCATCAACAACAATCCCAAGCACCATAATAAAACCAAATAGACTTATCATATTAATGGTAACTGGCCATGGGCCAATCGGCATGAGCCATAAAGCTCCAAAGAAAGCGATAGGTATTCCTATTACTGCCCATATCGCAACTTTAAGCCTTAAAAACAAAGAGAGTACGATAAATACCAATATGGCTCCCTGAAGCATATTTTTCTGCATCATATTCAAGCGATCTTGAAGGTAAATAGATCTATCACCCCATACCTCCATCTCAACACCTTCAGGCAACGATGAGGATCGTTCTTTAATGTATTCTTTAACCCGATCAGCGGTCTCTATCTCATTCTCAGCAGAAGCGGCTAATATCTCCATGTCCAAAGTTGGTTGGCCATTAAAACGGCCCCAAGATTCTGACTCAACAAATCCATCATCGATATTAGCAATATCAGAAAGAAGTAATCTTGTACCATCTGGGTAAGTTCTTAAAACTAGATTTCCAAATTCTTCTCCAGTATAGACTTGCCCTTTTGTTCTCAATAAGATATCTCCACCTTCAGTTTTTATTCTGCCTCCAGGCAAATCAATCGAAGAAGCTCTGACAGCCTGAGAGATTTCACTCATGGTTAAATCGTATTCACGTAAAGTATTTTCTGTGACCTCAATGCTGATTTCATAGCTTCGATCACCCATCATATTGATGCTTTTTATTTCAGGGTAATCCAATAATTCATCTTTGACGCTCTGAGCAATATCTTTTCTTTGGTACTCGTCTAGATTTCCATATATCGAAACAAATAGAATTCCAGTGGGAATTTCCACTTTATAGACAACTGGTTTTTCTGTTAGGTCTGGAAACGTCGATATGGCATCAACCTTTGCTTTGATTTCATTCAATACCTCATTAATATCTGCACCGAGTTCAACTTCAGCCCTGACAGATCCTAAGCCTTCACTTGAGTTTGATTTTATTTTAAGGATCCCTTTGGTATCTTGAATGGCCTCCTCAATCTTAATCACTACGCCCTCTTCAACTTCCTCAGGCGCTGCGCCCAGATAAGGAACCCTAACATTCACATAGTTGATATCAAAGTCAGGCACTGTTTGTTGACGTATATTCAAACCTGAATACAAACCTAAACCTATAATCCCAAACATTAGAATATTTGCCGCCACATGATTTCGAGCAAACCAGCCAATAATCCCTTTTGTTCCTAATTTAGTCGTCATTTGAGTCATATTATCAGTTGTACTTATTGTTCTAATCTAACAAGCATCCCATTTATGCCATCTTCAATTGGAGTCATGCTGATTCGTTCACCGTCACTTACACCGCTAATGACATAACCAAAATTCTTGTCTGCTCGCATTAACTCGATATCTCTATAAAAAATCCGATTTGAGTCATCAATGATTATAACTTGACGATTATTAATAATTGCAGATCGTGGGATTCTTATAGAATTGTAGTTTTCATCAGGAAAAATTTTCGCTGAAACAAATGTTCCCATAGGCAAAGGCAATCTATCTTCTGTGTTATCCAGATTATATGGATCGTCAATTCTAGCCACAGCATAAGTCATGCGTGTTTTCTCATCCACTACTCCTTCGCTTCTGACAATATACCCTTCTCTTATTAATGATGAACTAGACTGATCAGTGATGAATTCAACTCTGGGACCATTAACTTGAGCTGCAGATGAAACATCCTTTGAAGTCGGAAGATCTGCATAAACAAGATCCAAATTCGATAGAGGCAATCTTATTTCAGCAAAGTCAGTAGCAAACGTAATACCTAGTTTTGTTCCTAAATTAACGTACTGACCAAGATCAGCAGACTTACTTCGCACCATTCCATCATATGGGAGTTGGATTTTAGTTTTATCAAGATTGCGTTGAGCTTTCACTAATTCTGCATTGGATGCTGCTAATGCTGTAACAATTGATAAATATTCAGATTCAGATAAATAGCCTTGTTTCCTAATTTTTTCGGCATCTTCATATTCATTTTGTCTTTGGTTGTTTAATGCCTTTGCCTGCTCCAGAGCAACAATATAATTTGTTGGATCTATTCGCATTAATGTTTCATCTTTTTTGAAAACACCTCCTGCTAGAAATTGAGAGGAAATCTCAACAATCGTACCGGAAACCTCAGCACTCAAGTTTGTTTCAATTAATGGTGTAACCATTCCTTGGCTCTCAATAGACATTTGGACTTCTTCTTTTCTCAAGACCAGTGAAGTCACCATAGGGGGTTTTCGAACAGACGTAATTTTATCCGGTTCAGGCTTAAGTTTTCCCAAAACAAAGCTTACAGCAATTGATGCAAGTAAAATCAATATTATAAGTTTTGTATTTTTCTTTCTTACTTCCATATCTTTTCCAAGGCTAAAAAATAAGTGTGTGATTGCATTAATAGTCGCCAATTATCCAATAATGTTTATTACATTTCAGCAATACTCTGTAGAGAATTGTGAGGTTTTGTGAAGATCAATGTGACGCATGATCATTTAAATATCATTCTTTTCTAATTTAATAGGATTCTAAACTTCCATCTCCAATAGCATCATACACAAACACAATAATTGCTATCCAAATACAAATAAAACAAATAAAACTTGCTTGCGACAATGCTTCGCCATAAATCAATGCAACCACAAACTGCATCGTAGGAGCTAAAAACTGCATCATTCCGATTGTTGTTAATCTTAGTCTTTTTGCGGCAATAGCGAAAAAAAGTAAAGGAAAAACTGTAAACGGACCCGCCAATATTAAAAAGAACGAGTCCAATAGATGGTCGTTACCAAAGAAGAGTGTTCCGTTATTGGCTAAAAAATAAAAATAACCAATTGCAAATGGAAGGATAAATATTGTTTCTATAAATAATCCTGGCATTGCACCAACATCAACATTTTTTCTGATTACCCCATAAGCCGTAAAAGTTATTGCCAAAGAGACCGCAATCCATGGAAATTTTCCGGTACTCAAAGTTAAAATTAAAACTCCTATTGCCGCAATGAATATAGCGACTAACTGAAGAGTTCTTAAACGTTCATTCAAAAAAGTTACGCCGACTAGAACGTACAACAGCGGGTTTATGTAATAACCCAAACTAGCTTGTAAGATCTCATTGGTTTGCACGGCAACAATATACAAATACCAATTAGTGCTAATCAACAAAGCGGAAAAAAATAAGAATTTAAGTACATTTGGGTTGATGGCGGCGCGCTTAATTTCATGCCACTGTTTTCGAATTAAAATAACAATAAGACCAAATGGTACAGACCATAAAACTCGGTGCGTAAAAACCTCCATTGAAGGAACAGCATCTACGATTTTAAAATAAACTGGCATAACACCCCAAAATGAGTATGCCACCAATGCTGATAATAGCCCCGTTTTTGTATGATCCTGTTTATTTTTTTTTATATCGGAATTCATCAATAAATTGTCTAAGTAAATGAATCTAATTAATAATTAATGCATTATCCTGATCTAAATTCTTCTAATGTCAACCTATTATTTATTAAAAAAATTTAAATAAGTAAATTTGCACAAAACAGTAAAATGCGTTACATTTACTATTATTTGTAAAGTATAATGCGTTATGAAAACAGCAACTCTAAATCTTCGTATCTCGCCTTCAATTAAAGAAGGTGTCAAAAAGGCTGCCAGTAAAGAGCATCGTAGTATTGCCAACATGATTGAAATGCTTATAAGGCGTCATTGCAGTGACACAGGAATTCCAATTAAAGAAATCCCGCAAACAATCAGGGAGAAACCACATGGATGAAAAAATGCTTAGGGCCATGGTTTCAGCAGGAGCCATCAAAAAAATTAAAATAATTGGGCACGGATCTCGGTTTCATATCGAAGCAAACACGCCTAATGGAGCAATTACGGCAGAAACATACAAAGGTAATGTCAAATCATGGGTTTCGCTCGATGCAGCGGCAAAATGGGTTAGATCAATTGGAATTGGTTCGGCTCATATCAGTTTAACCCATTGGCAGCCCAACCAAAGAGACATGGTTATTTAGATTAAAATAAACCTT
>JAYZHY010000088.1:0-3126 GCA_036166115.1 Pseudomonadota bacterium
TTTCAAAGAATCTGGTGCTTGGATTCGCTAGCATAAGATGTAGATTAGCTGCTTGCGTCAATGTGTAGCCCCAGCTTTGGATCTCTATTGGAAGATCGGCATTGTTGGCAATAATTAATAAATTGAGTGCCTTGGTAATGCCCCCAATGATAGTTGCGTCAAATCTACCTGCACTCCAAGAAGTTTTTTCAATGCCATTTTTAATAAATTCAGGGGAATAAATACTATAGCCATCCGGCAGAATCGGCACATTAAGCTTTTTCTTGAGTACGCTGTACTCGTTTAACAATTTATCGTTAATTGGTGCTTCTAACCATATAAATAAATTTTTATCTAACTCTTGTCCCAATTTAAGCGCTTCCTCATAATTGTACTCTCCCTCGAGATCAATCATAAAATTATAAGAAGAACTCGAAAAAGTTTCGTTAATCAATTTAACAAGTTGAATGTCTTTTTCAATGAGACCCCAAACATGAAATTTAAATATCTTGTACCCATAAGATGCATACTCATTGATTGCATTAATATACTCATCAAGAGAGTCATAGAAAGGTAAGCTTGCATAAGCTTCAATTGAATTTTCCTCTCCTCCCAGCATTTGAAACAGAGGTAATTTTGCCTTACGTGCCGCTAAATCCCATAATGCAATATCAATACTGGATAAGGCTGCATCACTTAATTGTGGATGTATTTTTTCTAACTTTTTCCCTGCTTCTAGAGGGTCTAGTGTATTGAGCTTAAGGAGATCGGTAATGACATTTTGTAGCTCGAATAATAGCTTTTGACTGAATTCTTGTTCATGATTCGAGGTCACTCCTGAGACACCTTCGAAACCGTCGTTGGTTTTAAGGCGCAAAATAATATTTGTATGCTTCCATATTTCCCACTTTGAAGAATACCGAGCACTTGCTGCATTCATTCCGACAGCAAAAATTTCAACGTCTGTAATTCTAGATTCATTTGAAAAACTGAAGAATGGCTCAAAAATCTCTGAATTTTTTCCTGAAAAACTCTTTATGAGTCCTGCAGCATTTCTAGGCATTTTAAGATTCTTTTTGCATTGACGGCCAAGCAGCTTGCAGATACCTGAACATTGACCATAACGTCATGCCAGCAGCTAACAAAAGAAAAATAAAACCTAATGCGTAAACATCTGTACCAAAGATAGGTTCTTTATAGACCATAAAACCTATGCCAAACATTTGTAAGATTGTCTTTAGTTTACCAGACCATGACACTGCAACTTTTGCTCTATCCCCGATTGTAGCCATCCACTCTCGTAAAGCTGATATGGTAATTTCTCTGCCAATAATTATTATAGCAATTATATCTACATACCAACCAGGGTCCGATTGAACCAATAGGACTAGAACGATTGCCACCATTAATTTATCCGCAACCGGATCTAGAAACGCACCAAACCTTGATGCTTGATTATAATTTCGTGCAACGTAGCCATCTAATAAATCAGTGAACGCGGCCAAACCAAATATAATCCCTGCGACTGGTCGTGCAAAATCGTATTTCAAATAAAAACAAATTACCACAATTGGGATGGCTGCAATTCTGGCTATTGTTAACAGATTTGCTAATGTAATTTTCATTAATCTATCTTAAAACTCAATTGCCATTATGTAAATTATTATAAATCCGAAGAGACATTAACTTACTTATCCCGTTGACTTTAATTAAATCATCTACTCCAGCATCAATTACGCCATGGATGCCACCAAATTGCTTTAAAAGCTCTCTTCGTTTTTTTGGACCCAAACCATCAATGCCATCTAATTTAGACTTATTACGATTCATTTTTCTTTTTTGGCGATGTCCCACAACTGCAAACCTATGCGCCTCATCCCTGATTCTTTGAATCAAATGCATGGCCGGAGAATCAGCTGGAAGTTTTAATGGCGTCTTTCTTGCAGTTACAAATAATTGCTCTGTTCCTGGTTTTCTTAATTTTCCTTTTGCGATGGCAATGACTTTTAAATTAGTAATACCTAGCTTTCTAAGGACATTAACACAACTTGACAACTGACCTTTTCCTCCATCAAGAAACAAAATATCTGGCATCTTTGCTTCATTTTTAATGATCTTTTCATACCTCCTTTCAATTGCCTCTGATAATGCAATGTAATCATCACCATGATGACTTGATTTAATATTAAACCTCCGGTATTCATTTTTTAAAGGGCCAGCATCATTAAAGACAACACAGGATGCAACTGTAGCCTCTCCAGATGTATGACTTACATCAAAACACTCTAGCCTTTTTGGTGTTTTATTATTGAGGAGTAATTGACCTAAATTATTAAATTGTGATGCTAATGACGACTGATTAAATATTTTGTATTGAAGGCCATGTCTAGCATTGCTATTTGCAAGGTTTAGCCACCTTAAACGATGACCGCGTACCTTATTGCTCAATCTTACTTTTCTGCCAGACTTTTTTGAAAAAGAATCTTCCATTAATTGTTTATTAATTATCTCTTCAGGAACAATTATTTCAGATGGAGATTTGATGCCAAAATAATGTTGCGTTAAAAAACCATATTGAATGGTCAATTTATCGGTGTAACCACTAATCTTTAGATAATGATTTTTGCTGCCCGAGACTATGCCATTTCTTACAAACAAGACCGTAACACAATGCATCGAACCATTTGAAGCAATGCCAATAACATCCATATCATGTTTGTTGTTTGCTGTATTAAGCTGTTTAGCTTGAATAACTTTTAATCGTTTTATTTGATCTCTGAACCTGGATGCTTCTTCATATTTTTGGTTATGTGACAGTTTATCCATCTTTTTTACCAATGAACTTACGATACTTGTATTCCTTCCTTTTAAAAATGATATTGTCGATTTTACGTCATTTGAATAATCTTCTTTAGAAATTTAATTAACACATGGTGCTGAACACCTCTTAATTTGATATTGCAGGCAAGGTCTAGATCGATTCTTAAAGTAATTGTCCTTACATTGCCTAACTAAGAAAACCTTTTGAAGCTCTACAAGGGTTTCTCTAACTGCTGTTACATTAGGGTAAGGGCCAAAATATTCACCTTTCTCTAATCTGCCTTTCCTTTTAAATTCAACTCTTGGGTATTCATGATTGCGGGATAT
>JAYZHY010000089.1:0-5609 GCA_036166115.1 Pseudomonadota bacterium
CTCTTGTATTCTTTTAATAGGCTATTTACATCGTATTCAGGGTGCCCTTGTAAATAAACTGCGCGAATTTGATCGTGGCTAACGGCAATATGCACACCAGCATCTTCGCTTTCAGCAAGCACAGACAGCCCCGCTGACTCAAGCTGGGCTTTATTAATCTCATTATATCTAGAATGCGGTGCATCAAAACGCGTATTGATGTTTCGCAAAATTGGGTGATTTTTTGTCACCGCTCTGTGACTGTATACGCCCCATTTTTTTGCTTCTAGCGGTATTCGGTCAATATTATAGAGTTGCTTCACAATAGCGTGCGTTGCCAAACAAGAGCATAAAGTAGACGCAACATTATCTAGCGCCCAATGCATAACTGTTGTTAATGGCTTCCAAAATGGCTCTTCTGTCAATAAAGGTTGCTGAACATTGGCTCCACTAACAATCAGTGCGTCCAGCCCTTTTTCTTGTAATTCTTCAAATGAAAAATAATGTTCTTTTATGCGTTCATTTGCTTCAGTTCCTCTTGATAGTTCCGTCAAAGTAAAGGGATACACATAAAATTGTGCGATCTGATTACAATTGCCTACCAATCGAATAAACTGATTCTCGGTAGCAGCAAGCGCCGCATCCGGCATCATATTCAATAAGCCGATATGCAATTCACGAATATCTTGGGTTTGCGCTCTCTTTTTCGAAAGAACGGCATGCCCCTCATTGGCTAAGCGATCAAAGGTTGGCAGCGAGTTGTGAGCAACTAATGGCATATTTAATGGGCTCTAGTAATGAACAAACAATAATATAAGCACGTGATATCAGTCTCTGGTATCACACTAAAATACTAGAATAATAACAATATTGAAACATTAAACGTTAATGCTGTTTTTACTGTTTAACGCCTTTTAGTTTTTGGGCTGCACGATATCTCGCGTTTGCTTCGGCAAGTTCCGATTGAGCGCGCTGGATATCCGTTTCATCAGAAGCACCCTCTAAAGCTTCTTCGGCTTGCTTTTGAGCGGCTTTTGCAGCAGTTTCATCCAGCTCCTCACCTCTAAGTGCCGTATCTGCCAATACAGTTACTAAATAAGGTTGAACTTCCAGCATTCCGCCAGTTATATAAAAAAAATGCTCTTTTCCATCAACATCCTGAACACGCACCTCTCCAGGTTTTAACGAAGTTAACAATGGAGCATGTCTAGGAGCAATACCGACCTCTCCCATTTGTGCTGGAGCATAAACCATGCTCGCTTCACCAGAATGAATTTCCCCTTCGGCAGAAACTATATCTATTTTTATGCTAGCCATTGGTAACGTGTAATTCTCTAAAATTAAGTTGATTTTGCTTTTTCAACGGCTTCATCGATTGAGCCAACCATATAGAACGCTTGTTCTGGCAAATCATCATAATCGCCATTGACAATACCATTAAAGCCACTAATTGTTTCGGATAGCTGCACATATTTTCCTGGCGATCCCGTGAATGTTTCTGCAACAAAAAACGGCTGAGAAAAGAAACGAATGATCTTGCGAGCACGAGTAACGCTGAGTTTATCGTCCTCAGATAATTCGTCCATCCCCAATATTGCAATAATATCTTGCAATTCTTTATACCTTTGAAGCACGCCTTGCACTCGACGAGCACAATCATAGTGGTCTTGACCAATTACGTTTGGATCCAATAATCTGCTGGTGGAATCCAATGGATCAACAGCCGGATAAATTCCTAATTCGGCTATTTGGCGTGATAATACTAAAGTAGCATCCAAATGTGCAAAAGTTGTGGCAGGCGAAGGATCGGTCAGATCGTCTGCGGGAACATATACTGCCTGAAAAGACGTTATTGAACCGGTCTTGGTGGAGGTAATTCTTTCTTGCAAAACACCCATTTCTTCGGCAAGAGTTGGCTGATATCCAACAGCTGACGGCATTCTTCCTAATAAAGCAGAAACCTCTGTCCCCGCCAATGTATAACGATATATGTTGTCAATAAACATAAGAACATCACGCCCTTCATCACGGAAAGCTTCTGCCATAGTCAAGCCTGTAAGAGCAACCCTCAATCTGTTCCCAGGTGGCTCATTCATCTGCCCATAAACCAAAGAAACTTTGTCGATAACATTTGATTCAGTCATTTCATGATAAAAATCGTTACCTTCTCGGGTTCTTTCTCCAACCCCGGCAAATACTGAATAACCAGAATGCTCGGCAGCAATATTTCGAATAAGCTCCATCAGAGTCACCGTTTTACCCACTCCGGCACCACCGAATAAACCAACCTTTCCTCCTTTGGCAATTGGCATAATTAGATCGATCACTTTAATGCCTGTCTCTAACATTTCGGTTGATGATGCTTGTTCTTCGTAAGAAGGTGGTGTGCGATGGATGGGCATGCTGTTTTTTGCGCCTATGTCGCCCTTATTGTCTATTGGAGTGCCCAGCACATCCATAATTCGACCAAGCGTTTTCTCTCCAACGGGCACAGATATAGGTTGCCCGGTATTGTTAACTGTCATGCCTCGCTTTAATCCTTCGCTTGAGCCCATCGCAATAGTTCTTACTATGCCATCGCCCAATTGTTGTTGAACCTCGAGAGTTAGATCAACATCATCGATAGTTAACGCATCATAAATATTCGGAATTGCGTTGCCTGGAAATTCTACATCCACAACGGCGCCGATAATTTGCACAGTAGTTCCGGTGCTCATATTTTTCCTCACTTCCTTTTGTGGCGACTTATACCGCCAACAGTTTTATTAAAAATTTATCCTGAGACAGCTGCTGCCCCACCAACTATTTCAGAAATCTCCTGTGTAATTGCTGCTTGCCTTGCTTTGTTGTAGACAAGCTGCAATTTATCAATAATTTCGCCTGCATTGTCTGTTGCCGATTTCATTGCAACCATTTTTGCTGCCATCTCGCAAGCAAAATTCTCTGTAGCTCCACGATATACTTGTGACTCGATATAACGCATTAACACTCCATCTAACAAATCTATTGCGTCAGGTTCATAGATATAATCCCAGTGAGGTTGGAGTGACTCGCTATCATCATCAATTGTGCTTACTGGTAATAAAGTTTTGATATTTGGCTTTTGGCTCATGGTACTAACAAATTCGTTATGAGCAATAAATAATTTATCTATTTTTGCTTCATTATAAGCGTCTAGCATAATTTTGATGGCGCCAATGAGGTCATTTACGTGTGGGCGATCCCCTAAATGGGTTGCGGTTCCAACGACATTGCCTCCCAGTCTTTTAAAAAACTGTACAGCCTTAGCACCAACCAACACCAAATCGATCTCTATACTTTCTTTTTGGTAATTGGCCATTTCTGCTATCACTCGTTTAAAGAGATTTATATTGAGCCCGCCACAAAGCCCCCTGTCCGTCGATACAATAATTATGCCCACTCTGTTTGTTTTTCTTTCGCTCAGAAACGGGTGTTTATAATCTGGATTTGCTGCACCAAGATGACCAATGACTTTCCTGATTCTTTCTGCATATGGCCGCGATGCATGCATTTGATCCTGAGCTTTCCGAATCTTGCTGGCAGCTACCATTTCCATGGCGCTGGTTATCTTCTGCATATTTTTTACGCTTCGGATCTTATTTAAGATTTCTTTATCGCCTGCCAATTTCCTACCCTATATATTGCTTGTTTATATTTTTTTTAATAAGCGCCTTTTTCGGCAAAATCATCACATATTTGTTTTAATGATGCTTCAATCTCATCATTGTAATCACCTGTTTGGTTTATTTTTTCTAATAATTCATGTACATTGGATTTTGCAAAGTCGTGCAATGCCGCTTCATAATCACTAGTTTTGGAAACATCCACAGCATCTAAATACCCCTCATTAACCGCAAACAATGAAAGCGCCATTTCCGATACAGATAATGGTGAATACTGTTTTTGTTTCATCAGCTCAGTGGCTCGTTGACCCCTTTCAAGTTGTTTTCTTGTCGCTTCATCAAGATCTGAGGCAAATTGAGCAAAGGCTGCCAATTCACGATATTGTGCTAAAGCCAAACGTATTCCACCGCCCAATTTTTTTATAATTTTTGTTTGCGCGGCACCGCCTACACGAGAAACAGATAGCCCGGCATTAATTGCTGGCCTAATTCCAGCATTAAAGAGATCGGTTTCTAAGAAAATTTGCCCATCAGTAATTGAGATGACATTCGTCGGCACAAATGCAGACACATCACCAGCTTGTGTTTCGATAATTGGCAGCGCGGTCAATGATCCAGTTTTACCTTTAACTTTACCGCCGGATACGGATTCAACATGTTCTTCGTTCACCCTCGAAGCGCGCTCCAAAAGACGGGAATGCAAATAGAATACATCACCTGGATATGCCTCTCTTCCTGGAGGCCTTCTGAGTAGTAATGAGACTTGTCGATAAGCCCATGCTTGTTTGGTTAAATCATCAAAAATGATTAACGCGTCTTCCCCATTGTCCAAAAAATATTCGCCCATTGTGGTTCCCGAATAAGGTGCGATATATTGCATTGCCGGAGAATCTGCTGCTGCTGCTGCAACCACTATTGTATGTTCCATGGCGCCTTCTTCTTCCAATTTTCTTACCACGCCAGAGATGGAAGATGCCTTTTGCCCTATAGCCACATAAATACATTTAATACCGGTGCCCTTTTGGTTAATAATGGTATCTATGGCTACTGCAGTTTTCCCTGTTTGACGATCGCCGATAATAAGTTCGCGCTGCCCTCTGCCAATTGGCACCATTGAGTCAATCGCTTTCAATCCAGTTTGAACAGGTTGATCTACTGATTTACGAGAAATAACACCCGGTGCTACTTTTTCAATCGGAGCGCTCAGTTTAGTATCAATAGATCCTTTGCCATCTATTGGATTGCCCAGAGCATCAACCACTCTTCCTAAAAGTGCCTCACCAATCGGTACTTCTAGAATTTTTCCTGTAGTTTTTACGGTATCGCCTTCAGAAATATGCTTGTAATCTCCTAGCACTACGGCACCTACAGAGTCTTGCTCTAAGTTCAGCGCCATGCCAAAAGTATTTTCTGGGAACTCAAGCATTTCCCCATAACGTGCATCTGTTAACCCATGAATACGAACAATGCCGTCTGTAACACCAATCACAGTGCCGACATCTCGGGCAACGGCAGTAGTTTCGAAATTTTCGATCCGCTCTCTAATCAATTTACTGATTTCTGAAGCTTTTAATGACATATTTCTTTCCTTTGTTTAAGAGATCATTGCGTTAGTGAGGCCATCAATGCTCGCCCGCAAAGACCCATCAATAACCACATCGCCGGCACGAATAATCGCGCCGCCGACAAGTGTTTCATCTATTTCAGTGTGCATATGAATATTTCGATCGAAACGTTTTTTTAGTGCCGCTTTGATTGCTGATTTTTTTTCTTCATCTAAAGGTACTGCAGACGTAACTGTCACATGTACTGAATTTTCAATATTTGATTTCAAGGCATCAAAATGTTCTGCAATTTCAGGCAGAACAGAGACCCTTCCATTTTTAATTAATAGTTTTAAGCAATTTGAACCCTGTTTATTATTTCCAGCAAAGATCATTGTATCGCCTGATATATCATTGAAAAGTTGAGAAATAAATTCATATT
>JAYZHY010000090.1:0-5094 GCA_036166115.1 Pseudomonadota bacterium
TTTCTTTAGAGTTTCTCTTTTTAGGATCGCTGATTTTTCATTAGTCTTTGCATTGCGCTCTGCTTTATACAATTGTTTTTCAATTGTTTCCATGTCAGCCAGCGCCAATTCAGTATTTATTGTAACCACATCATCGATCGGATCCACTTTACCTGTAACGTGAACGACATCTTTATCTTCAAAGCACCTCACAACATGTGTAATAGCATTCGTTTCTCTAATATTCGCTAGAAATTGATTACCAAGACCTTCTCCCTTGGAAGCTCCGCTAACCAATCCAGCAATATCAACAAACTCCATTGTTGCTGGTATGGTTTTTTCTGGGCTCACAATTTCTGATAATAAATGCAAGCGTTGATCAGGCACCTGAACAATGCCGATATTGGGATCAATAGTACAAAATGGATAATTCTCAGCTGGAATTTCAGCTGCAGTTAAAGCATTAAAAAGGGTTGATTTCCCAACGTTTGGTAGACCGACTATGCCACATTTTATTGTCATTAATCTTTATTCTTTTCCATCTCTTGAGGTATGGAGGATCTTCATCGCTTTCTCAATATTATCTTCAATAATAGTTGGGAGAATTGCTATTGAGTCTTGGATGTTTTTAGTTATTACTTTTTTAAGTTCACTTGAGGCATTCCTCAATACATAATTTATAACTTCATGCTTATCTCCAGGGTGTCCTACGCCAAGACGAATTCGCATGAAACCGTTACCACAATGTTGAATTATGTCTCTTAGACCGTTGTGTCCGCCATGCCCACCATCAACTTTCAACTTAACCTTATTTGATGGTAAATCAATTTCATCGTGAACAACTAACATTCCACTGGTCGGAATTTGATAATAATTAAGGAATGCTTTGATCGGGCCACCACTCATATTCATATAGTTTTGTGGCTTTATCAGCCAAATGTCATTTTTTGATATGTTGACTTGACAGACCTCTGCATCAAATTTCTTGTGATAAGAAAACTGCAAATTATTTGTAGCAGCAATCTCATCCACAAACCAAAAACCGACATTATGCAATGTCCGCTCATAACGCTCGCCTGGATTACCAATGCCTGCGATAACTGAAAGATTTTTGTTCATGTGTAAATAACCAATTTCACAAGGAAAATAGCTTGTTATGAGAAATATTTACTCGCTCTTTTCTTGTTTAGGATTGTCGTCTTTGGAAGCATCTTTATCAGATTGGTCTTCAGTTTTAGGCTGACCTTCGCCTTCAGCCCCAGCTTCTCCTTCGCCTTCAACTTCTCCTTCGCCTTCAACTTCTCCTTCAACCTCTTCATCGATAATTTCTTCTTCAATGATCTCTTTAACTTCATGAATCGAAACTATCGCTTGATCTTGTTCTTTGATGGCATCCGATATTTCCACACCTTCGGGTAACTTAATATCCGATACGTGTAGCATTTGATCCATCTCGAGCTCTGAAATATCAACTTCAAAATACTCAGGCAAATCTTTAGGCAAACATTCGATTTCCAGTTCAGTCATCAAACGCGAAACCATACCCCCTTCCAATTTAACGCCTACTGCATCCTCTTCGCCCAAAAAGTGAATGGGTATTTGCATGCGAATCTTTTCGTCCTCAACAATACGTTGAAGGTCTATATGTAAGATGCGTTTTTTTGAAGGATGTCTCTGAATATCTTTCACAATGGCTGCGCGACTTTTATCACCAACTTTGATATTTAAAATACTGGAATAAAAAGACTCATTTTCTAATTCTCTGAGTACTTTATTATGATCAAACATCAAAGATCTGGGTTCGCGCCCAGCTCCGTATATGATTGCAGGAACTTTTCCTTGTCGACGCAGGCGGCGGCTCGCTCCTTTCCCCTCGTCTTCTCGCATTTCCGCAATAAGATTAAACTCATCACTCATTTTTAATCTCCATAAATATATGATTAATATAAAAATTCTATCAGTTTAATTCGCGACCAAATTAAACTGAGTGGGGCATAATAGCTTAAAGACGTCGCCGAGGAAACACTCTAAATAGGTATTACCAAAAAAAACAAGATTTCTTATTCAAGAAACAATGAACTTACAGACTCTTCATCGCTTATCCGTCGCATAGTTTCTGCCAATAATTCAGCAATCGATAGCTGCCTTATCTTACTGCAAGCCTTTGCCTCTTTACTTAAAGGTATAGTATCGGTTACTACAATTTCATCCATCGCTGAATCTGAAATTCTCTGGACAGCTGGTCCAGAAAGAACCGGATGAGTGATATATGCATGCACCGAAGAGGCACCAGAATCTTTCAGTTTATCGGCTGCATGACACAAGGTTCCCGCTGTATCCACCATGTCATCAATCATAATGCAATTTTTTTCTTCTACATCACCAATTATATTCATAACTTCTGATTTATTTGCTTTGGAACGACGTTTATCAATAATCACTAGATCCGCGTTATCCAATCGTTTCGCTAATGCACGCCCCCTAACAACACCTCCAACATCAGGAGAAACAACGACCATGTTTGCGTGTTTCTTTTTCCAAGCATCGCCAAGTAAGATTGGTGAGGCATAGACATTATCCACCGCTATATCAAAAAAACCTTGAATTTGCTCTGCATGCAAATCTACCGTCAAAACTCTATCGATACCTGCCGCTGCTATTAACTTAGAGACCAACTTTGCTGTGATGGGTACTCTTGATGATCTTGGTCTTCGATCTTGACGCGCAAACCCAAAATATGGAATAACAGCGGTTATTTCAACTGCTGATGCTCTTCGGCACGCATCTGCCATGACCAATAATTCCATCAAATTTTCAGCCGATGGAGGGCTTGTGGATTGAATAATGAATGCTTCTCGGCCACGAATGTTTTCAAGAATCTCAACATTGAATTCGCCATCGCTAAAACGGTCAACTTGAGCTTTGGTTAAAGGTAAATGCAGAACTTTTGCAATATCCTGCGCTAATTTTGGGTGGGCATTTCCCGAAATTATCGCCATTGACGCAGAGTCCAAAACTATACTCCTTTGTATCTTATGTTGTTATTCATATATATCTTTTAAGCATTATATACGAATTTACTTAAAATGGCTGGGGTGGCAGGGATCGAACCTGCGAATGACGGGATCAAAACCCGTTGCCTTACCACTTGGCTACACCCCATCTGCAATATCTCTTTGTTATAAAAGTAGTTAATTGTGAAGTTCGTTTTCATATGTGTCAAACCATCATTAATATATTCAATTCTTTAATTGCCATTTATCTATGATGATGTTTACATTTGTCTTAGTGTTATTAATATAAATCCTTTTTGGGAAATTAATAGTCTTGTTTTGTTGATATTCATTTATTTTAATATTCCAATCAAACTGAGTAAATTCAGTATAACTCTGGCTCAGAATTACATTCTCAGAAACAGATTCTGGGCTTGGGTAACCCATAATCCAGTATTTAAGAAATTGAATTGGTAGTTCTTGTGTGATTACCTCAAAAGAATCCAATTGTTCTGTATTGTTTCCATCGATTGCTTGAATCCCATAATCATTACCTTTGATAATAAATGGATTCATACCTAAAGGACCGCTCACTCTTAATTCATACAATTGGTCTCTTTGTATCCATTTAAATTTAGCGTTGAATGATTCTTCTTTATGATTTAACGATAATCTTCCATCTGCACGCCAGGAGGAAAATTCCAACTGATCATAAGAGTCACTTGGAACTTTAGTTTGAATGATTTTCTTATTAGTCGCACAGCCAAAAGAAAGAGTTATACACACACAAAAAAGGACAGCTTTCTTCATCAATCGACCTTGAATACTTTAATTAGTTTAATAAATTATCACGAATATTTTCTATGTATATACTATCTGAAAATAACGATTCAGCCTCACTTAGAAATTCTTTCGCCTCATCATTCCGGTCAACCTTCCAGAGAACCTCAATAATATGAGCCGCAATTTCCGGATCTTTAAACAACTCATAAGCTCTAAGCAAAGCATCCAATGCATTTTCATATTTTCCCATTCTATAAAGAACCCATCCAAAACTATCGATTATTGCTGGATTATTCGGTTCTAGTTTAATGGCTCTTTTAATTAGTCTTGATGCCTTCTTATAATCTTTGGAGTAGTTAGTCAGGGTATAACCATAAGCATTTAAAACAGTTGCATTCTTAGGAAATCTTTTAGCTAAGCTTGAGTACGATGATAATGCCTCAGAGATCTTCTCTAACTCTAACAATAAACTGGCTCTCCTTAGAAAATAAAACTGGTTATCCGGATAATAAGAAATTAATTTATCAAACAAATCTAAGGCTTGCTGATTTTCCCCTAATTCTTGATATAGATTGGCTTCAGCAAGCAACATTTCACTCATATATTTAGGATACTTTTGTCCAAATTCTCTTAAATGATTCTTGGCTTCATCTATTTTATTCGTTGCTACTAAAAGCGTTACAACTCTTTTTTGAGAATAAACGGTATTCACACCAGAGGTTACATTCGAGTAATAAGAAAGAGCCTCGTTGTAATTGGACCTAACTTCAGAGATCCTAGCCATATAAAACAGCGCATCCATTCGGTATAAATCTTTCGCATACAACTCATTCAAATCAAACCAAGCTGAATCATAATGACCTAAACGAAAATTGATTATTGCCATTAATCTCAGAGCTTCATTAGAACGAGTTTCCAATAAAATCTGGCTCACTTGACCTAACGCATCCTCAAGCTGCTCAGATGACATGTATGCCAAAGCAAGCTCTAAACGTGCTTCTGGACTTGGATTCAATTGATCTCCAATGATTCTAGCAATGTAGTCGATGGCATTTTGATTCTGCCCTGACAATAAAAGATTGCGTGCAAAAAGTAGTTTAGGTTTTTCCCAATCAGGATTTAGATCTATTGCGATTCTGGCTTCCTTATTAGCTCGAGTAATATCACCATTTTTTAGCAATACTGATGCATACGCATACCTAACGTAACTTGATTTATTGTATATCTTAGTAAAATAATAAATAAGCTTCTGCAGTCCATCTTTGTTTTGATCAGATAAAAGAGGTAAAAGTCCCAATAACACCTCATCTGAAGAACTCTCATGCATAAGAAGCAAATC
>JAYZHY010000091.1:0-3390 GCA_036166115.1 Pseudomonadota bacterium
TTATTCGTAACCAGTAAGTGAGTTATCTTATGTTGCTTTAAAAGTTTCATTGCATCCACAGCCAGCATCTCAGGCGATGCGAATTTAAACTCTTTACTCATGACATCTTTCATGCTTGTTTCGTGAATGTCTATTCTATTATCGAGTGAACGACGCAGATCTCCATCCGTAAAGATACCTAAAGCTTTATCTGCATTGTCTGTAATTACAATCATACCTAAACCTTTTGATGACATCTCAATCAACCCTTCACTTAATATTCCGTCTGGTTTGATTTTTGGGATTTTTTCATCAGTGTGCATAATATCTGCTGTGCGCATGAGAAGACGTTTACCGATTGATCCACTTGGATGAGATACAGCAAAGTCATCAGAAGAGAAATTGCGGCATTCTATGAGAGTTGATGCCAAAGCATCACCCACTGCAAGACTTGCGGTTGTACTGGCGGTTGGTGCTAGATTCAATGGGCACGCTTCCTTAGGAACTTCAACCAAAATATGTATATCAGATGCTTTCGCTAGGGAGGATTTTTGATTACCCGTCATAGATAATAATTTTATCTTCATCTTTGTGATAGAAGGCAACAGATTTAATATTTCTTGTGTTTCGCCTGAATATGAAATTACGAGGATAATATCATTTTCAGAGATCATACCAAGATCACCGTGACTGGCATCGGCAGCATTTATATGAAATGACGAGGTACCTGTACTCGATAGTGTTGCCGCAATTTTTCTTGCAATATGTCCTGACTTTCCGATACCGAGTGTAATCAATTTTCCTTTATTCGCTAAAATCAGCTCACAAGCCAAACAGAATGACTCATCGAGTGAATTTGCGACGTCTCTTATGGCTTCTGATTCGACGAACATAATTTCTCTTGCTAGGGTCAGCATTTCTTTCTTTGTCATTTTATTTGCCACACTTACTCCAAACAAACATTATTGTTTTTAACTGTATGAGATAATGTATCCGATATATGTTAAGAATATAAGTAATAAGATAATACCTTCAGATTTTCTAATAATATTTTCTTTCCTAAAGGTCAGGAAGAATAATAAAGCAGTTAGAGTTAGCATAAGAAAGAAGTGGATGGAAAACATATTTTCTGGAAGGCTCGTTGGACTAATTGCTGTCGCCAATCCTACAACAGCTAATAAATTGAATATGTTTGAACCAATAATATTTCCTATTGCTAGTCCATGCTCACCCTTTATCGCGCTTGTAATAGAAACACTCAGTTCAGGAAGACTGGTTCCGATTGCCACAACAGTTATACCAATTACTGTTTCAGGTATTTGGAGTTCTTGAGCAAATTCAATTGCGTATTTTACAACAACATCCGCACCATAGAACAAGATAAATAATCCAAAGATTAAGATAAAGAATGCTTTTGATGAAGGCATATTTGAGTATGAGGTTGCAGGCAGATCTTCATTATATGCATTGACAGCATTCTCTTTCTTTGACAGTGAAAGGCTGAATTTTAACAACCAGAGCATGGTTATTAGGAACCCTCCTAAAATGATTTTTCCTTCTAATTGGGAGAGATAGTTATCGAAAAATGGGATAATCATTATTATAGAAACCAGTAATAAAGCTTTCATTAAATTTCTTATAATTAACGAATCTAATGAAATGGTTCTAATGATCGCCATTGATCCCATAACAAGAGCAATATTCGCTGTGTTTGATCCAATAGCATTACCGATCGCAAGACTTGATTCTGCTGCTAGAGCCGATAAATATGAAACTAAAATTTCGGGAGCTGAGGTTGCAAATGCTACGATAGTTAAACCAATAACTATAGTCGGAATTTTCATGTTTCTTGCTATTGAGATCGCACCTTCTACAAAAAAGTGTGATCCAATGATTAATAGCAAGAATCCAATTGTTAAATATGCAAGCAACGTGATCATAAAATTTAGTATTATTTCTTATTGGTTGTATTTAGTGTTAGTGAAATTTATGAGTAAACGTAATAATACATAAATACAAATTTTATTATTGCTTCTAATTTAAGTTTTTTCGTATCAAAATGAAAACAATTTTTTAAGAGTTAAATCCTCATGACAAAAGATGATATAAGTAATTTAATTAAAACTAGTATAAATGATGCAATTGTCAACGTTTGCAGTGATGACAATACACATTTTGAAGCCATTGTTATCAGCGATGATTTCACTGGAGAATCAAGAATTGCTAGACATCAATTGATATATGCGTGCCTAGGAAACGCAGTTGGTAATGAAATTCATGCTTTGTCAATAAAGGCTTACACCCATAATGAATGGGAAAGCCTAAAATAATGGATAAACTTAAAATAACCGGTGGAAAAGAATTAAATGGAGAGGTAATCATTTCTGGTGCAAAAAATGCTGCTTTACCGATTTTGGCTGGCAGTATTCTTTCACCGGCACCAGTTACTTTAAATAATATTCCTCAATTAAATGATGTAGCGACAATGTTAACTTTACTCCAAAGTATGGGAGCCGAGGTTATTTTTGGTGAAAAAATGGATTTAAGGCTTAATGCAAAAGAGATTGAGAAATACTTTGCACCCTATGATCTGGTTAAAACCATGAGGGCATCAATCTTAGTATTAGGTCCGCTGTTATCAAGATTTGGGAGAGCGGAAGTTTCTTTGCCAGGCGGTTGCGCGATTGGTGCAAGGCCAGTCAATCTTCATGTTAAAGGTCTCAGAGCAATGGGCGCGAAAATTTCAATTAAAAATGGTTACATTTACGCAACAGCAAAGAAGTTACAAGGGGCTAATTATTGTTTTGATGAGGTCAGTGTGACAGGAACTGAGAATATAATGATGGCTGCTGTTTTGGCAAAAGGCAAGACGGTCATTAATAATGCAGCCATGGAGCCTGAGGTAAAAGATTTGGCTCAATTCCTAAAAAGTATGGGTGCGAATATAGAAGGTGAAGGGACAAGTCAAATAGTTGTAGATGGTGTGGATCAATTAAGAGAAACCAGCTACAGAATTATGCCTGATCGAATCGAATCGGGTACATACTTGATTGCCGCAGCAATTACTGGAGGCAAGATATTATTAAAGAAGACTGCGCCCCAATATCTGAAGACTGTAATATCAAAGTTACAATTATCAGGTGCAAATATTAAATGTGGAGATGATTGGATCTCTTTGGATACGCATAATAAAAAACTTAAAGCTGTGGATTTTGAGACTGCACCTTACCCCGGTTTTCCAACTGACATGCAGGCTCAATTTTGTGCTCTTAATTCAATTTCTAATGGCTCTGCCAGAATGAAGGAAACAATATTTGAGAATCGCTTCCAGCATGTAATTGAATTGCATAGAATGGGCGCAGATATTGAAATAAAAGGTAATACTGCCACTAGTAAGGGCGTTAGAAAATT